>NZ_JAVACL010000008.1:0-202484 GCF_032658145.1 Streptomyces sp. MK7 | reverse complement strand
GGGGGGGGGGGGGGGGGGGCGGGGGGGGGCGCGCTCCGTTGCGGGGGGGGGGGGCGCCCCCCCCCCCCCCCCCCCCCCCCCCCCCGCTGCCAGTTCGAGCCTCAGACCTCCACGACGACCGGGAGGATCATCGGCCTGCGTCGGTAGGCGTCCGAGACCCACTTGCCCAGCGTGCGGCGGATGAGCTGCTGGAGCTGATGGACGTCGGCGATGCCTTCCTGGGCCGACTTCTCCAGGGCATCCGCGATCTTGGGCATGACGTCGCCGAAGGCGGAGTCCTCGATACCGGAGCCGCGGGCCTGGATGTGCGGGCCGCCGGTGACCTTGCCGGTGGTGGAGTCGATCACCACGAAGACCGAGATGATGCCCTCGTCGCCGAGGATCTTGCGGTCCTTCAGGGCGGGCTCGCCGACGTCGCCGACGGAGAGGCCGTCGACGTAGACGTAGCCGGCCTGGACCTTGCCGGAGATCTTGGCCTTGCCCTCGACGAGGTCGACGGTGACGCCGTCCTCGGCGATGACGATCCGGTCGTGCGGCACGCCGGTGAGGGCGCCCAGCTCGGCGTTGGCGCGCAGATGGCGCCACTCACCATGGACCGGCATCAGGTTCTTCGGGCGGCAGATGTTGTAGAAGTACAGCAGCTCGCCGGCCGAGGCGTGGCCCGAGACGTGCACCTTGGCGTTGCCCTTGTGGACGACGTTGGCGCCCCAGCGGGTCAGGCCGTTGATCACCCGGTAGACCGCGTTCTCGTTGCCCGGGATGAGCGAGGACGCCAGGATCACCGTGTCGCCCTCGACGATGCGGATCTGGTGGTCCCGGTTGGCCATCCGGGACAGGGCTGCCATCGGCTCGCCCTGTGAGCCCGTGCAGACCAGGACCACTTCGTGGTCGGGCAGGTCGTCGAGCGTCTTGACGTCCACCACCAGGCCCGGCGGAACCTTGAGGTAGCCGAGGTCCCGGGCGATGCCCATGTTGCGGACCATGGAGCGGCCGACGAAGGCGACCCGGCGGCCGTACTCGTGGGCGGCGTCCAGGATCTGCTGGATGCGGTGGACGTGGCTGGCGAAGCTCGCCACGATGATCCGCTTGCGGGCGCCGGCGAAGACCTGGCGCAGCACGCCGGAGATGTCCCGCTCGTGCGGGGTGAAGCCGGGGACCTCGGCGTTCGTGGAGTCGGTGAGGAGCAGGTCGATGCCCTCCTCGCTCAGCCGTGCGAACGCGTGAAGGTCGGTGAGGCGGTTGTCCAGCGGCAGCTGGTCCATCTTGAAGTCACCCGTGTGCACCACCATGCCCGCGGGGGTGCGGACGGCGACGGCGAGGGCGTCCGGGATGGAGTGGTTGACGGCGACGAACTCGCAGTCGAAGGGGCCGATGCGCTCGCGGTTCCCCTCCGCCACCTCCAGGGTGTAGGGGCGGATGCGGTGCTCCTGGAGCTTGGCCTCGATGAGGGCCAGGGTCAGCTTCGAGCCGATCAGCGGGATGTCCGGCTTCTCCCGCAGGAGGTAGGGGACCCCGCCGATGTGGTCCTCGTGGCCGTGTGTGAGGACGATGCCCTCGATGTCGTCGAGACGGTCCCGGACGGACGAGAAGTCCGGCAGGATCAGGTCGATTCCGGGCTGCTCCTCCTCGGGGAAGAGCACTCCGCAGTCGACGATCAGCAGGCGGCCGCCGTACTCGAAAACCGTCATGTTGCGGCCGATCTCGCCCAGGCCGCCGAGCGGGGTGACCCGGAGGCCCCCCTCGACGAGCGGCGGAGGCGGGCCGAGTTCAGGATGCGGATGACTCAAAAGACTCTCCTCACCACACACGCCACGTACCGGTGGGCACGTGGCGCGCGTGACGTTCGTGCAGAAGCAGTTGTCGTTGTGGGGCGCAGGCACCGGTGGCCTGCTTATTCAGTTGCCTGTTCGGTTGTAGAGCCCGGTTCCCGGCAGGGTGCCGGGTGGAGCCGGGCGGTGCGAGAGGGTCTCGCGAAGTCTCGTTGTCAGAGCTGTACCCCGCCGGCGGCAAGATCGATCTTGAGCTGCTCGGTCTCCTCGGGCGTGAGCTCGACCATGGGCGGTCGAAGCGGTCCGCCGGGCAGGCCCTGCAGGGCGAGCGCGGCCTTGGTGGTCATGACGCCCTGGGTGCGGAACATGCCCGTGTAGACCGGGAGCAGCTTCTGGTGGATCTCGGTGGCCTTCTGGACGTCACCGGAGGTGTAGACGTCGATGAGGGCGCGCAGGTCGGGGGTGACGACGTGGCCGACGACCGAGACGAAGCCGACCGCGCCCACGGAGAGCAGCGGCAGGTTCAGCATGTCGTCGCCGGAGTACCAGGCGAGGTCGGAGCGGGCGATGGCCCAGCCGGCGCGGCCGAGATCGCCCTTGGCGTCCTTGTTGGCGACGATCCGCGGGTGCTCGGCGAGGCGGACGATGGTCTCGGTGTTGATCGGGACGCCGCTGCGGCCGGGGATGTCGTAGAGCATGACCGGGAGGCCGGTGGCGTCGGCGATGGCCGTGAAGTGCCGGTACAGGCCCTCCTGCGGGGGCTTGTTGTAGTACGGCGTGACGGTCAGCAGGCCGTGTGCGCCGGCGCGCTCGGCGGCGCGGGCGAGCTCGATGCTGTGGTGGGTGTCGTTGGTGCCGACGCCGGCCACGACGTGGGCACGGTCTCCGACGGCCTCCAGGACCGCGCGTACGAGGTCCGATTTCTCCGCATCGCTGGTGGTGGGGGACTCGCCGGTGGTGCCGTTGACGACCAGGCCGTCGTTGCCTGCGTCCACCAGGTGGGCGGCGAGCCGCTGCGCGCCGTCGAGGTCGAGTGCGCCGTCCGCCGTGAAGGGCGTGACCATGGCGGTGAGGACCCGCCCGAAGGGGGTCTGCGGAGTCGAGGTCGGAGCCATGGGTAACACGCTACTCGTTGCTCGGTGCGGGGTCTGCCCTAGGGGCAGGCGACAAGTCGTGACAAAAGTGGAGCCCGGCACTGCCTGCTCGGGGGTTCAAGCAGTGCCGGGTCCGTTTGATCAGGCTAGATGAACTTCCACAAAGGCCGCAATACGGACACTTCACGAGGCTGACCCGTACATCAGTACCTGCGGAAACGCGATGTCCGGGCGGCTCGGGACACGGGCTACGGGGCGACCCGTCCGTTGGCGTTGAAGGCGGCGTAGGTGAGCGGCATGAGCTTCGCCCACTCGGCCTCCATCCGCTCGCCTACCATCTCGATCTCCCGCTGCGGGAAGGACGGCACCTTGGCCAGCTCGTGCTGGGTGCGCAGGCCGAGGAAGTGCATCAGCGAGCGGGCGTTGCAGGTGGCGTACATCGAGGAGAACAGGCCCACGGGGAGCACCGCGCGGGCGACCTCGCGGGCGACACCGGCGGCGAGCATCTCCTGGTAGGCCTCGTAGGCCTGCCGGTAGGAGTCCTCCATGACCCGCCCGACCAGCTCCTGCTGGGCCTGGGTGCCCTCGACGAACCGGTACTTCCCGGCGCGGCCCTCCTGGACCAGCTTGCGGGAGGCGTCGGGGACGTAGAAGACCGGCTGGAGCTCGCGGTAGCGCCCGGACTCCTCGTTGTAGGACCAGCCGACGCGGTGCCGCATGAACTCGCGGAAGACGAAGATCGGGGCACTGATGAAGAACGTCATCGAGTTGTGCTCGAAGGGGCTGCCGTGCCGGTCCCGCATCAGGTAGTTGATCAGGCCCTTGGAGCGCTCCGGGTCCTTGTTCAGCTCGTCCAGGGACTGCTCGCCGATGGTCGAGACACGGGCTGCGAACAGCACGTCGGCGTCCGACGCCGTGTGCTTGACCAGCTCGACGGTGACGTCGCTGCGGAAGCTGGGCTTCGGGTGGTCGGCGGGGGTGTCGGTCACGGCTCGGAGGGTTCCTTCCTTCACGTCTGACGGGCGGCGCCCACTCTACGGGCCGCCTCTGACATCGGGGCGTTCGGTGCCGGGCCGCGACATCTTCGGTGAAGATCCGAGAATTCGGGGAAAGAGGGCACCTTTTGGGACACTCGTGCGTCTGTATGGGTGAGAAACCCCCGTTCGACCCGGAAGGGAGCCGTGTCCTCGATGTTCCGTCGGCGCGAGTCCGTCCCGTTCGCCTTCGTCGCCGAGGCCGACAGGTTCCGCAGCAATGTCGCTCCCCCGCCCCGGCAGCGGCCGTCCGCCGCCCGGATAGCCGGGCGCTGCCTGCTGGGCCTGACGATCGTCGCGGGACTGGTGGGCTCGCTGATCCTCGGCATGCCCGCGCTGTCGAGCAGCCAGTCCCCCACGCAGACGCAGCAGGCCTCCCACGGGCACTGAGCCACGCGCACCGAGCCGCCGCCACCCTCTGTCACCGCCCCCGCAGACCCCCGCGGGTGGTGAGCGGGGACACAGGCGGATAGCCTCACCGGGCACAGCCCATGCCTGGACGGAGTGAGGACCAGCCGTGCCCCTGCCCTTCCTGACGGCCGACCGCGCCTTCGACGCAGCCGACGACGTCGCGCTGCCGTTCGACGACCGCGAGCGCTGGCGGCGCCCCTACCGGCCCGGCCCGTGGCGGGTGGGCACTGCCGCCCTGGCGCTGCTGCTCGCCTCGTTCGTGCTGCTCGCGGCGGTCGTGATCGCGCTCACCGACGGCCCGTCCTCCGCGGCGGTCTGTTTCGGCGTCGCGCTGGTCGTCATCGCCGGCGCGCTGCGGCTGCTGCGCATGGGCGTGTGGGTCAGCGCCCGTGGGCTGCGTCATGTGGGCTTCCTGCTGACCCGTACGACGCGGTGGTCCGACGTCGTCAGCGTGCGGACGCTGCAGCAGCCGGTGCGCTGGCTCGGACTGCCGCGCACGGTGCAGGGGCAGGCGCTGGTGCTCGCCCGCCGGGGCCGGGCGGCCGGGTCCCTGCCGCCGCTGCTCACCACCCACAACGCCGACTTCCTGGGCCGTGTCACCGCCTTCGACCGGGCGGCGGACTCGGTGGAGGCGTGGGCCGAGGAGCACCGGCCCCACTGACGCGCCCGTTTCGACCTCATACGCCGGTGGGTCCGGTCCGCAACGTGCGGACCGGACCCACCGGTGTGTGACGGTCCGAGCCGTCGGGTGTCAGGCGGCCGGGGCCGGCCTGCCGTCGTGCAGGGCGATGGCGCGCTGCATCGCCTTGCGGGCGCGCGGGGTGTCGCGGGCGTCGTGGTAGGCCACGGCAAGGCGGAACCAGGTGCGCCAGTCGTCGGGGGCGGCCTCCGTCTCGGCCTTGCGCCGGGCGAAGACCTCGTCGGCCGAGTCGCGGTCGATGCGCCCGCTGGGCGTGCGCCTGAGGTCGTCGACGGGCAGGCCGCCCTCGGCGTCGAGTTCGGCGGCGAGCTGGTTGGCCCGGCGGACGAACTGGGTGTTCTTCCAGAGGAACCACAGACCGATCACCGGCAGGATCAGTACGGCGATCCCGAAGGCGATGGTCACGGGCGTGCCGGACTGGAGAAGCATGACGCCGCGGCTGCCGACCAGGACGAAGTAGAAGACCAGGACGGCGGCCGTGACGAGGTAGGTGATCTTCGCGCGCATAAGGGGCTCGGGCTTCGGTTCCGCTCGGTGCTCGGTGCTCTGGGTCAGCTGAGGTCGAGGAAGTGTTCCAGGCCGAAGGTCAGGCCCGGAGTGGTCACCACGCGGCGGGCGCCGAGCAGGATGCCCGGCATGAAGCTGCTGTGGTGGAGGGAGTCGTGGCGCACGGTGAGGGTCTCGCCCTCGCCGCCGAGCAGCACCTCCTGGTGGGCCAGCAGGCCGCGCAGGCGGACCGCGTGCACCGGGACGCCGTCGACGCTCGCGCCGCGCGCGCCGTCCAGGGCCGTCGTCGTGGCGTCGGGCGCAGGGGCCGTACCGGCGGCCCTGCGGGCCTCGGCGATCAGCTGGGCCGTGCGCGTGGCCGTGCCGCTCGGCGCGTCCACCTTGTTCGGGTGGTGCAGTTCGACGACCTCGACCGACTCGAAGTACGGCGCGGCGATCTGCGCGAACTTCATCGTCAGCACGGCGCCGATGGAGAAGTTCGGCGCGATGAGCACACCGGTCTCCGGCGACTGGGCCAGCCACCCCTTCAGCCGCGCGAGGCGCTCCTCGGTCCAGCCGGTGGTACCGACGACCGCGTGGATGCCGTGGTGCACGCAGAAGTCGAGGTTGTCCATGACGGAGTCGGGGGTGGTCAGCTCCACGGCGACCTGGGCCCCGGTCTCCGCCAGCGTCTGGAGCTTGTCGCCCCGGCCGAGGGCGGCGACCAGCTCCATGTCCTCGGCGGCCTCGACCGCCCGTACCGCCTCCGACCCGATCCGGCCCTTGGCGCCGAGGACCGCCACGCGCAGCTTGCTCATCTCTTGTGCTTCCTTACGGGAGGTGTTCAGGCGACGGCGTCGTTCAGCCGCGCGGCCTGCTTGTCCTTGAGCGGGCCGATGACCGACAGCGACGGGCGCTGTCCCAGGATGTCCCGGGCGACGGAGCGGACGTCGTCCGGGGTGACCGCCGCCATCCGGGCCAGCATGTCGTCCACGGAGATCTGCTCGCCCCAGCAGAGCTCGCTCTTGCCGATACGGTTCATCAGCGCTCCCGTGTCCTCCAGGCCGAGCACGGTGGAGCCCTGGAGCTGGCCGATGGCGCGGGTGATCTCGTCGTCGGTCAGGCCGTTGGCGGCGACGTGGTCGAGTTCGTCGCGGCAGATCCTCAGCACGTCGTGCACCTGGCTGGGGCGGCAGCCGGCGTAGACGCCGAACAGGCCGCAGTCGGCGAAGCCGGAGGTGTAGGAGTACACGCTGTAGGCCAGGCCGCGCTTCTCCCGGATCTCCTGGAAGAGCCGGGACGACATGCCGCCGCCGAGGGCCGTGTTGAGGACTCCGAGGGCCCAGCGGCGGTCGTCGGTGCGGGCCAGGCCGGGCATGCCGAGGACGACGTGGGCCTGCTCGGTGCGGCGGCTCTGCACCTCGACGCGGCCCGCGGTGCGCAGGCTGCGCCGGCCGTCGCGGGGGGCGATGGGCGCTGCCTGGGTGTCCCGGAAGGCGCCGGCCTTCTCGAAGGCGGCGCGGACCTGGCGTACGACCTTCTTGTGGTCGATGTTGCCGGCGCAGGCGACCACGAGGTGCGTCGGGTCGTAGTGCTTCCGGTAGAAGCGGCGGATGCGGTCGGCGGTGAGGGCGTTGACCGTGTCGACGGTGCCGAGGACCGGCCGGCCGAGGGGGTGGTCGCCGAACATGGTGTGCGCGAACAGGTCGTGCACACAGTCGCCGGGGTCGTCCTCGGTCATGGCGATCTCCTCGAGGATCGCGCCGCGTTCGACGTCGACGTCCTCCTCGCGGATCATCGAGCCGGTGAGCATGTCGCAGACCACGTCGATGGCCAGCGGCAGGTCGGTGTCGAGCACGCGTGCGTAGTAGCACGTGTACTCCTTGGCCGTGAACGCGTTCATCTCGCCGCCGACGGCGTCGAGGGCGGAGGAGATGTCCAGGGCGGACCGGCGGGAGGTGCCCTTGAAGAGCAGGTGCTCGAGGTAGTGCGT
The DNA here is from genome assembly GCF_032658145.1 of Streptomyces sp. MK7. NCBI lineage: Bacteria > Bacillati > Actinomycetota > Actinomycetes > Kitasatosporales > Streptomycetaceae > Streptomyces > Streptomyces sp. MK7. The sequence goes on along the minus strand of NZ_JAVACL010000008.1, from coordinate 194,997 downwards.
GGCGCCGCCGAGCGAGCGGGTCTCGTCGCGGGAGCCGACGTGCGCCCAGATGCCGAAGGTGGCCGAGCGCACGGAGGGCAGGGTCTCGGTGACGACGCGCAGGCCGCCCGGGAGGGTGGTCTTGCGGACCGTGCCGATGCCGCTCGTGCCCTTGATGAGGGTTTGGGTACGGGCGACGGCCCGCGCCTCCGGGGAGGTGCGGGCCGTCGCCTTGAAGCCACGGGACGTCACTTGGCGGCTTCGTCCTTCTGCTCTTCGTCGCCCGCGGCGGAGCCGCTGTTGGACTCGGTCTCGCCCTCGATCACGGGGACGAGAGAGAGCTTGCCGCGGGAGTCGATCTCGGCGATCTCGACCTGGACCTTCTGGCCCACGCCGAGCACGTCCTCGACGTTCTCCACGCGCTTGCCGCCGGCCAGCTTGCGGATCTGCGAGATGTGCAGCAGACCGTCCTTGCCGGGCAGCAGGGAGACGAACGCGCCGAAGGTGGTCGTCTTCACGACCGTACCGAGGTAACGCTCGCCGACCTCCGGCATCGTCGGGTTGGCGATGCTGTTGATCGTGGTGCGGGCGGCCTCGGCGGAGGGGCCGTCGGCGGCGCCGATGTAGATCGTGCCGTCGTCCTCGATGGTGATCTCGGCGCCCGTGTCCTCCTGGATCTGGTTGATCATCTTGCCCTTGGGGCCGATGACCTCACCGATCTTGTCGACCGGGATCTTGACGGTGATGATCCGCGGGGCGTGCGGGGACATCTCGTCGGGCCGGTCGATGGCCTCCATCATCACGTCGAGGATGTGGAGGCGGGCGTCACGGGCCTGCTTCAGGGCGGCGGCCAGGACGGAGGCCGGGATACCGTCCAGCTTGGTGTCCAGCTGGAGGGCGGTCACGAAGTCCTTCGTGCCGGCGACCTTGAAGTCCATGTCACCGAAGGCGTCCTCCGCACCGAGGATGTCGGTGAGGGTGACGTAGTGCGTCTCGCCCTCGATCTCCTGGGAGATCAGGCCCATGGCGATGCCGGCGACCGGGGCCTTCAGCGGCACACCGGCGTTCAGCAGCGACATGGTGGAGGCGCAGACCGAGCCCATGGACGTCGAGCCGTTGGAGCCGAGGGCCTCGGACACCTGACGGATCGCGTACGGGAACTCCTCGCGCGTGGGCAGCACCGGCACGAGGGCGCGCTCGGCGAGGGCGCCGTGGCCGATCTCGCGACGCTTGGGGGAGCCGACGCGGCCGGTCTCGCCGGTGGAGTACGGCGGGAAGTTGTAGTTGTGCATGTAGCGCTTGCGGGTCACCGGCGAGAGGGTGTCCAGCTGCTGCTCCATGCGCAGCATGTTGAGGGTGGTGACGCCCAGGATCTGGGTCTCGCCACGCTCGAACAGCGCGGAGCCGTGCACCCGCGGGACGGTTTCGACCTCGGCGGCCAGGGTGCGGATGTCGGTGACACCGCGGCCGTCGATGCGCTTCTTCTCCTTGATGACGCGCTCGCGGACCAGGGTCTTGGTCAGCGAGCGGTACGCGGCGGAGATCTCCTTCTCGCGGCCCTCGAACTCGGGCAGCAGCTTCTCGGCGGCCAGGCTCTTGACGCGGTCCAGCTCGGCCTCGCGCTCCTGCTTGCCGGCGATGGTGAGCGCCTGGGCGAGCTCGGGGCGGACGGCGGCGGTGAGCGCCTCCAGGACGTCGTCCTGGTAGTCCAGGAAGATCGGGAACTCGCCGGTCGGCTTGGCGGCCTTGGCGGCGAGGTCCGACTGGGCCTTGCACAGCACCTTGATGAAGGGCTTCGCGGCCTCCAGACCGGCGGCGACGACCTCCTCGGTCGGCGCCTCGGCGCCGCCCTCGACGAGCTTGATGGTCTTGTCGGTGGCCTCGGCCTCGACCATCATGATCGCGACGTCGCCGTCCGGCAGGGTGCGGCCCGCGACGACCATGTCGAAGACGGCGTCCTCGAGCTCGGTGTGCGTCGGGAAGGCGACCCACTGGCCGTTGATCAGCGCGACGCGGACGCCGCCGATCGGACCGGAGAAGGGCAGGCCGGCCAGCTGCGTGGACGCGGACGCGGCGTTGATCGCCACGACGTCGTACAGGTGGTCGGGGTTGAGCGCCATGACCGTGCAGACGACCTGGATCTCGTTGCGCAGGCCCTTCTTGAAGGACGGGCGCAGCGGGCGGTCGATGAGGCGGCAGGTGAGGATGGCGTCCTCGGAGGGCCGGCCCTCACGGCGGAAGAAGGAACCGGGGATCTTCCCGGCCGCGTACATCCGCTCCTCGACGTCGACCGTCAGCGGGAAGAAGTCGAGCTGGTCCTTGGGGTTCTTGGAGGCGGTGGTGGCCGACAGCACCATGGTGTCGTCGTCCAGGTAGGCCACGGCCGAGCCGGCGGCCTGCTTGGCCAGGCGGCCCGTCTCGAACCGGATGGTACGGGTGCCGAAGGAACCGTTGTCGATCACGGCTTCGGCGTAGTGGGTCTCGTTCTCCACTAGCGTTTTCTCCTCGTCCTCGTCCCACTCGCCCGTGTGGCGGAGGGACGGTGGCGGAGAGGCGCTCCGTCTGGTGCGGGCCGGTCTTCGATCGAAGCACCCGGGAGTCACTCCCGGGAGCCACTACCGAGGACCGGCGGCGGCGAGGCGCGCTTCTCCTCGTTCGTCGTGCGGGACGGCGCCCTACCTGCTGTCGGTGGGCACTGTCACGCTGTGTCATACGTATGCCGTTGTGCTACCACACTACAAAGCGGCACTGACAGTCCGCACGTTTCCGTACGTTCCGCCGGGCCTCACGCGCATACGGCGAAGGGAGCGGCCCCCTGTCGTCCGGGAACCGCTCCCTCCACGGCGTCCTACTTGGCGCCCGCCGCACCACGGCGGATGCCGAGGCGGTCGACCAGCGCACGGAAGCGCTGGATGTCCTTCTTGGCGAGGTACTGCAGCAGGCGGCGGCGCTGCCCGACCAGGATCAGCAGGCCACGGCGGGAGTGGTGGTCGTGCTTGTGGGTCTTGAGGTGCTCGGTCAGGTCGGAGATCCGACGCGAGAGCAGAGCGACCTGGACCTCGGGGGAGCCGGTGTCACCCTCCTTGGTACCGAACTCGCCGATGATCTGCTTCTTCGTAGCGGCGTCGAGCGACACGCGTACTCCTCATGGTGTGTGATGGCCACCGAGTGCCCCAGGTCTTCGTCTCTGGGGAGCTTCCGTGACTCGGGTGGCGGGGGTCCGCTGGGCGCGGCCTCCAGGGCCCACAGGGCTTCCTGCGACGGCTCCGGGGGTGCGTACACAAACGGCCGTCACTCAGGGTACCAGGCGGTCACGGGCGCCCTCACCACGGTCCGTGAAGGCTGCTGACGGGACCGCGCGGACCACTAGGGTGAGCGTCGATCCAGTACCCGAGTCCGTACTGGGTCCGTACCACGTCGGGAAGGGGTCGCTGCGCGATGGCGGAGACGGAAGCGGAGATCAAGGCACGCAAGGAACGCGAGCGCGACGAACTGTACGCCCTCGACATCTCGGGCGTGGAGTGGCACTGCGCGCCGGGCACGGAGGAGCACGAGGAGCGCGTCGAGATCGCCTCTCTTCCCGGCGGCGCCGTGGCCATGCGGTCGTCGCTCGACCACGACACGGTGCTGCGCTACACGGAGGCGGAGTGGCGGGCGTTCGTGCTGGGCGCGCGGGACGGCGAGTTCGACCTGGAGCCGGCGCCGCACGACGGGGGCACCGCGGCCGAGTGAGCGGCGTACCGCAGTGAACGACGGTGTGAGGGGGGCGGCACGCGCCTGCGCCGCCCCCCTCACACCGTTTCCGTGGCTTCAGTGCTTCAGTCCGGCACTCTGGTAGCCGATGGCCATCAGCACCTCGTCCTTGGGGGCGTTGTCGTCGCGGACGAGCTGGCGCCGGGAGAAGAAGATCCGGCCCTGCTCCACCACGATGTCCGACTGCTCGGGATCGCTGAGCTCGTACTCGTCGTCCTCCGGGAGCTGGAACAGCAGCATCGGGGTCTCCTTGTCCGTCCGCGGGTTCCAGCCGACCAGGGCGGCCGGGGCGACGGATCCGGCGCCCGCGCGGTAGATCAGCAGTTCGTCGCCGCTCATCCGGATCGGGTAGACCATCTGCATCTCACGGCCTTCGAACTTGCCGCGCGTCCTGCCGGTCGTCAGGTCGAACGCCACGATCCAGTCCGAGGGCTGGTCGTTGGCGATGTTCTCCTTGCTCATGACGTAGGCCTGGGTGGGGCCCACGACCATGCCGTCGCAGTTCTCCACCACACCGAAGAACGGCCCGCCGTAGGACCGGCTGCCGCACTTGGCGTCGTATCCGTTCAGGGAGACGGTGGCAAGGTGCCGGCCCCGGCCGTCCAGCGTGATCAGGTCCGTGACCGAGCTGTCCCCGGCCGCGACGGCCAGGACGGGCGGGTCGGAGGAGGGCAGGTAGACGTCCCCGACCCCGGCCGCGACTTTGTACGTCCACAGGTTCTTGCCGGTCCGCGGGTCCAGCTTCTGCACCTTGTAGGTGGTGTCGGGTGCCTCTCCGCAGCCGACCAGGGCGAGCAGCGCGCGTCCTCCGGCGAATCCCTTGTCCTCGCACTGGGACGTCATGGTGCTGTTCCACAGCTGCTTGCCGCTCTTCATGTCGTACGCCACCGAGCCGCGCCCCCAGGCCACCGCGACGACGCCCTTGGTCAGGGTGAGGTTGGTGTTCGTGACGTAGGCGAAGGTGGCCGCCGGCATCTTCCTCTGCCACAGCTTCTTGCCGGTGTTCAGGTCGAGGAACACCACCTGGTCGCAGATGCCCTTGTCGCCGGCGCCGTCGCCCTTGGGCGGCTGGACGACGACCGCGGTGCGGCCGTCGGCGGTGACGTGCCGGCTGGTGGCGCAGACGTAGCCACCGAGATCGAGGGTCCAGGCCGTCTCGTCGTAGTGGGGCTTGATCCGGTAGCCCTCGACGCGGTTGGCGACGGCCTTGGCGAGGATCTTGCCGGTGGCCCAGGTGCCGGGCGCGTAGCGCGGGTTGGTGTCGGTGTTCTTCTCCAGGTGTCCGGCGTAGTGCTCGATCACCTCCTGGCCCTCCGGCGAGGCGGGGACCTTCTCGACCGTGCTGCGGACGTCGTCCGGACTCTGGGGGGCGGCTGCCGCCTTGTGGTCGGCCGGCGCACTGTGGTCCCCCGCGGACCACAGGAGCCCGCCACCGACGCAGAGCGCGGCGACCAGGAGGACGGCGGCCGTCCCGCCGGCGGCTCTGTTGCGGCGGCGTCTGCGTGCCTGGTCGGCCGCGACGGCGGACTGCGTGTAGGGGGAAGGGGGTGGGCCGAAGCTCACGTGTCGGGTACCTCTCGTCACCGAACCGGACAGCCACCATGGCTGCCTCGGCCGTCGTCTTGGACCGGTCACCCCGGCCCGTCGTCTTGGACCGGTCACCCCGGCCCGTCGTCTTGGACCGGTCACCCCGGCCCGTCGTCTTGGGCCGGTCACGCGGCCCGTCCTCTGCCGGCCGTCCCGGCCGACCTTCTACTGCCGGACGTCCCGGCCGGACCTCCAGGGCCGGTCGCCGGCCGGTGTTCCACGGCGGACGTCCCGGCGGCTGTGCCACGGCCGGACATCCCAGCCGGTGTTCCACCGCCGGTCGTCTTGGCCCGCCATGTCGGCGCCGGGGACCTTGCTGTTGACTCGGCCCGTCACCTGACCCGACACGTCGGCCGGTCGTCTCGGCCGCCGTATCGGTCGGCAGCCCGACCCGTCGCACCGACCGGTCGTCCCGGCCCGTCGACTCAGCCGGTCACCCGGTCACCCGGTCGTCCGTCTCAGTCGGGCACTCCGCCCGTCATTCCGGTCGCGACCCAGCCTGTTGGCTCAGCTCGTCGCGCCGGCCCGACGCGCCGGCCGCTCGCCTCGGCCGCCCTGTCAGCCCGTAACCCGGCCCGCCACACCAACCGGTCACCCGGCGTCGTGGTTCCGGCGGTCGTCCGGGGGTGCCGGGTCCGTCGGCTCCACCGCTTGCGTGTGGCGCGTGCGTCGGCCCATCGCTCGATACGTACGCACTCACCCGGCCCTACGGCTCGTGCCTGAGCCGGGTGCTCGGACCGGACCTGCGGGCTCGGCTCGACCGGACGGCATTTCTCGTTGTTGTCTGCCCGTCAGCTCAGCGCGAGGCGTGCTGTCGTCTCAGCTCGTCATCGCGCGTACGGTCGCGTAGACGTCGAAGACCGCCAGGGTCAGCGGGACCAGGGTGAGCAGGACGAAGCTCTCCGCGATCTCCAGGAAGCGGCCCCAGAAGGGGGTGACGCCGCGCCTGGGGGCGATCAGGCCGATCGCGGTGACCAGGGCGGCCGCCGCGGCGACGGCCGCCGCGAGCCAGAGGCTGCGGATGTCCAGCGCGGTGGTGTCGCCGTGCAGCGCGTCGCGCACGTACTCCAGGGGCGGGTTGAGCGCGAGGCCGATGCCGAGGAAGACGAGCGCGGCCAGGCCCGCGGACAGGGTGGCGGCGACCTGCGCGGTGTAGCGGAACAGGCCGGCGCGCATGAGCATCGCCACTCCGGTGGCCAGCGCCAGGAGCTCCGCCCAGACGTCGCTGGAGAAGCCGAGGACGATCGAGGCGCCGACGGAGACGAGCGCGCAGCCGCCGACGAGGCCGACGAGCAGTTCGTGGCCGCGGTGGGCCTGCGCCGCGACCCGCTCGGCGTCGACGGGCTCGGGCGCGTTCGGCTCGCCCTCCGCGTAGCCGCCGCCCGAGGCGCTCGGCGCCTCGAAGCCGATGGGCAGCCGCGCGAAGCGCATGGACAGTCCGGGCAGGAAGGCGAGCGCGCCCACGGAGAGCGGGGCGCAGACGGCGGCCGTCTCGATGGGCCTGAGGTCGGTGAGCATCCCGATGAACGTGGTGACCAGACCGACCGCCGAGGCGAAGACGAACGCCACGAAGGGACCGTCACCGCCCGGCGAGACCAGGGTGAGCACGACGGAGGCGATCAGGACGGCCGCGCAGGCGAGCAGGAACTGGAGCCGTCCGATGCCCTCCCCGGCGGCGAGGGGCAGCAGCCCGGAGCCGCCCACGGCGATGTTCGGCAGGGCGCCCAGGCCGAGGGCGACGGCGGAGCCCCGGTCGTCGTAGACCCGTGCGCGGACGCAGGCGAAGACGGTCAGGAGCACTCCGGTGACGGCGGCGAGGACGCCCTGGAGGCTGTGCATGTCGTGGCGGAGCTGCGAGCTCCAGACCACGAACGCGAGCAGCGCGGGCAGGATGCCGCCGGCGACGAGGCCGGCCACCCGGGTCAGGTCGCCGTCCCACAGGGCGCGATCGCTGGTGACGGCGGAGGCGACGGCCTCGGATACGTCGTCGAAGACGGCGGGCGGCAGCGACTCGGCGAACGGGCGCAGCGTGAGCAGCTCGCCGTCGAGGATGCGCTGCGCGGCGAAGGAGCGGGAGCTGTCGAGGACCGTGCCGTCACGGCGGACGAGGTGGTATCCGACGGGCGCGCCCTCGCCGGGGCTCTGCCGGGCGAGCCGCAGGATCTCCGGGTACAGGTCGGCGACCGGTACGTCGTCGGGCAGTGCGACGTCGATGCGGCTGTCGGGCGCCACGATCGTGACCCGGCAGAAACCGAAGCCTGTGCCCGCCCCGGAAGGGGCTCCGGTGCCCGGTCCGGCGTTGGCGCCGGCCGGCGCGGAGGCCGTCATGCTCACCTGCTGTTCCCCCTCGTCGATGGTGAGGCCGGTCGGCACGTCGCCGCGCACACCCGGCCGTGAAGATCATGTGCATGTTCCGGTGGGAGTTCGTGCGGTGTCTCCCCCGCTGCCGGCCGACTGCGCCGTCAGGACCGGAAGGTACGAGAGGCACGCGCATCGAACGTCGCGAATTGCCCAGTTTCACCAGGCGGATTCGCAACTGCTCACACAACTCCTCACGCGTCTCTCCGGCACCCTACCGCCCGCCGGTGTCAGTGGTTGTCAGTAGGATCGCGGTGCGCGATCGGCGTCCGCCTGACACGGGGCGGCGGACAGAACACCTCGGTCGGGCTAGGGAATTGGTGCGTAGTGAGCCATATCGTCGTCAAGCGCCCGCCGCGGGCACTGCCGAAGGACGTGCCCACGGACGAGATCGTGCTGCAGCCCCCGCCGGAGCTGCCGCGCGGGCAGCAGGAAGGCGCACTGATGCAGCTCCTGCCCATGCTCGGCATGGGCGGCTCGGTGGTGTTCTTCTTCAACCCGCAGGCCCAGCCCTTCATGAAGATCATGGGCATGGTGATGGTGGCCTCCACGATCGCCATGGGCATCTCCATGCTGGTGCGCTACCGCCGTGGCAACCAGGGGCAGATGGCCGACATCCGCCGCGACTACCTGCGCTACCTGGGGCAGACCCGGCGCGCGGCCCTGGACACCGCGCAGGCCCAGCTCGACGCCCAGTACTACCTGCATCCTTCGCCTGAGCAACTGTGGGCGCTGGTCGCCGAGGGCAGCCGGGTGTGGGAGCGGCGCACCGGCGACGAGGACTTCGGGCAGGTGCGCGTGGGCCTCGGCCCGCAGTCCCTGGCCACCCCTCTGATCGCGCCGGAGACCGGCCCGGTGGACCAGTTGGAGCCGCTGACCGCCGGAGCGATGCAGCGCTTCCTGGCCACGCACAGCACCCTCGAGAGCCTGCCCATGGCCGTGTCGCTGCGCGCCTTCTACCACGTGACGGTCAGCGGCGAGCCCGCGACCGTGCGCGGTTCGGCCCGTGCGCTGATCGGCTCCCTCGCCTCGCTGCACTCCCCCGAGGACATGCTGGTCGCCGTGGCCGCCCACCGGGACACCGCACCGGAGTGGGAGTGGGCCAAGTGGCTGCCGCACAGCCAGGCCCCGGGCGTCGCCGACGGCGCGGGCAGCCGCCGGCTGATCACCACCGACCCGGCGGAGCTGGAGGATCTGCTCGGCACGCGGCTCCAGGGCCGGCCGCGGTTCCACCCGGCCGGGCCGCCCGTCCCCGAGCAGCCGCACCTGGTGATCGTCCTCGACGGTGTGTCCCTGTCGCCCGCGTCGCTGCTGGCCTCCCCCGAGGGCCTGCAGGGCGTGACGGTGATCGAGGTCGTGCCCGGCGAACTCACCGCCGGACGCGGCGACCTCTCCGTCGTCGTACGTCCCAAGGAGCTGAGCCTGGAGTCCGCCCACGGCATGGTCTACGAGGGCACGCCGGACGTGCTGTCGTACGAGGCCGCCGAGGCGCTGGCCCGGCAGCTGGCGCCGCTCCGGGTCGCCTCGGGCGGGGACGACGACGAACCGCTGCTGGCCAACCTGGAGTTCACCGACCTGCTGAACCTGGGCGACGCGGTCTCCGTCGACCCCCAGCGCACCTGGCGGCCGCGCGCGCAGGCCGAGCGGCTGCGGGTGCCGATCGGTGTCGGCGAGGACGGCCGGCCGGTCATGCTGGACCTGAAGGAGGCGGCCCAGGAGGGCATGGGGCCGCACGGCCTGTGCGTGGGCGCGACCGGTTCCGGAAAGTCGGAGCTGCTGCGCACCCTGGTCCTGGGCCTCGCCGTGACCCACTCCTCCGAGACCCTCAACTTCGTCCTCGCCGACTTCAAGGGCGGTGCCACGTTCGCGGGGATGGCGCAGCTGCCGCACGTCGCGGCGGTGATCACCAACCTCGCCGACGACCTCACGCTCGTGGACCGCATGGGCGACTCGATCCGCGGTGAGCTCAACCGCCGCCAGGAGATGCTCCGCGACGCGGGCAACTACGCCAACATCCACGACTACGAGAAGGCGCGCGCCGCGGGCGCCCCGCTCCAGCCGATCCCGTCCCTCGTGCTGGTCATCGACGAGTTCAGCGAACTGCTGACCGCCAAGCCGGACTTCATCGACATGTTCGTGCAGATCGGCCGTATCGGCCGGTCGCTGGGCGTGCATCTGCTGCTGGCCTCGCAGCGCCTGGAGGAGGGCCGCCTGCGCGGCCTGGAGACCTATCTGTCGTACCGCATCGGTCTGCGCACCTTCTCCGCGGCGGAGTCGCGTGCCGCGCTCGGCGTCCCGGACGCCTACGAGCTGCCGAACATCCCCGGTTCGGGCTTCCTGAAGTTCGGCACCGACGAGATGGTGCGCTTCAAGGCCGCGTACGTCTCCGGGGTGTACCGCACGAGCTCCCAGCAGGCGGCGGCCGCGATCGGCGGGCCGCTCCCGGTGGACCGCAGGCCGGTGCTGTTCACGGCCGCCGAGGTGCCGGTGCAGTACGTGCCGGCGCCGCGACAGCGGCAGGAGCCGCAGCGCGACGAGAAGGACGACGCGCTCGCGGACACCGTGCTCGACGTGATCGTGCGCCGGCTGGAGGCCCAGGGACCGGCGGCCCACCAGGTGTGGCTGCCGCCGCTGGACAGCCCGCCGTCCCTGGACTCGCTGCTGCCCGGGCTCGCCCCGGTGCCCGGCCGCGGCCTGACCCAGCCCGGCTACGAGGGCGCGGGCCGGCTCGTCGTCCCCGTCGGCATCGTCGACAAGCCGTACGAGCAGCGGCGCGACCCGCTGTGGATCGACTTCGGCGGCGCGGCCGGGCACATGCAGATCCTCGGCGGTCCGCAGTCCGGCAAGTCGACGCTGGTGCGCTCCCTCGTCGCCGCCTTCACGCTCACCCACACCCCGCACGAGGTGCAGTTCTACGGCCTCGACTTCGGTGGCGGCGGCATGGCCGCCCTGGCCGGTCTGCCGCACGTGGGCGGCGTGGCCTCGCGCCTGGACCCGGAGAAGGTGCGGCGCACGGCGGCCGAGGTGTACGGCGTGATGACCCGGCGGGAGGAGTACTTCCGCGCCTCGGGCATCTCCTCCATCGCGGAGTTCCGCACCCGCCGCGCGCGCGGCGACATCTCGGTCACCGACCAGCCGTGGGGCGACGTCTTCCTGGTCATCGACGGCTGGGGCAACTTCCGCTCCGACTACGAGGCGCTGGAGCCGCTGGTGCTGGACATCGCGGCCCGCGGCCTCGGTTACGGCATCCACCTGGTCCTGACCGCCTCACGGTCGATGGAGGTCCGCTCCAACCTCAAGGACCACCTGATGAACCGTCTGGAGCTGCGGCTCGGCGACCCGATGGACTCCGAGTTCGACCGCAAGGTCGCGGCGAACGTGCCCACGGGCGTGCCCGGACGCGGTCAGACGCCGCAGAAGCAGCACTTCATGGCGGCGGTCCCGCGGATCGACGGCCTGTCCTCCGACACGGACCTCGCGGACGCGACCACGGCCCTCGCGGCCGAGGTGACGCGCCACTGGCAGCAGCCCGGAGCCCCCGAGGTCCGCCTGCTCCCCCGCGAGTTCCCGGCCACCCAGCTCCCGTCGGGCGACCGCTTCCCGAACCGCGGTGTCTCCTTCGCCCTGGACGAGGACAACCTGGAACCGGTCTTCGTGGACTTCGACCAAGACCCGTTCTTCCTCGTCTTCGGCGAGAGCGAGTCCGGCAAGTCGAACCTGCTGAGGCTGCTCATCCAGCGCCTCACCGAGCGCTACGACGGCGACAGCTGCAAGTTGTTCGTGGTCGACAACCGCCGCTCGCTGCTCGGGGTGACCCCGTCCTCGCACCTGGCGGAGTACATCCCCATGTCGAGCCAGATGCAGCACCACATGGACGCCCTGGCCGACCTGATGCAGCGCCGCACACCGACCTCGGACGTCACCGCCGAGCAGCTGCGCGACCGCAGCTGGTGGCGCGGCCCCACGGTGTACGTGATCATCGACGACTACGACCTGGTCTCCACCTCCAGCGGCAACCCCCTCGCTGTCCTCACGGAGATGCTCCCCTTCGCCCGTGACGTCGGCGTCCGCTTCATCATCGCCCGCTCCACAGCGGGCGCGAGCCGCGCCGGCTACGAGAACTTCATGCAGCGCATCAAGGAACTCGGTGCCCAGGGCGTGGTCCTCTCGGGCGACCCGAACGAGGGCGACCTCCTGGGCGGGGTCCGACCCCGGCCGATGCCCGCGGGGCGCGGGGTGTTCGTGTCCCGGCGGCAGGGGAGGCCGTTGGTTCAGGTGGGGTTGGTGCGCGACGCGGACTGAGCGGCCCGGACACACTAACGGGGTGGGCGCCTCCCGCGCGCGCCCACCCCGTTGTGGTTCTCGGCTGTTCGGCCTACCGGAAGTAGCTGGCGGCCTGCTTGTCGCCCTCCATGTAGTCACCGCCGGCCATGTGGACCACGTGACCGATGCCGGTCAGGGCGGTGTGGATGTCGTTGGCTTCCTTGTCCCACTTCTGCAGCTTCTCGTGGAAGGTGCCCTGGGCCTCGCCCTCCCAGTACTGCAGGCTCTGCACGACCAGCTGTCGGAGCTCATGCAGGTCCCGCTCGAGCGTCTTGGCCTGGTTACCGATCTGCGTGGCCGCGACGTCGAGCCCGTTGTAAGTGACGCTCAGCCCGTCGGCGTTGTTGCCCATCTCTGTCTACCTCGTCTCGCTCGTGTCTGCCTGATGGATGCCGGCTGCCCGGCCGATTCCGTGTAGCCGCCCGTGTCAGTACGAGCTGAAGGGAGAGACCGTCGGCGCGCCGTCGTGAACGTCGATCCGGTTCACCGACGCACGCACGTCGTCTTCCTTGCTGTCCTTGATGTGACGCGTCTTGGTCATCGCCTCGATGACGTCACCCAGGATCTTGCCGATGTTCTGCAGGGACTCGTTGATCTCGTACTGCTTCTTGTCGAACGCGGCACGGCCGATGCCCTGCCACTGTCCCTCGAGGCCGTCGATGACCTGCTGCAGGCTGTGCACCCGGCTCCGGATGCCGTCGTACTTCGTGTACATGTCGTTCTGCAGCTTGACTACTGCGGCGTCTTCGAGCTTCTGCTTGCCGGCCATGACCAGCCCGCCCTTCCTCTGTCTGTTGTCCGGTCCACTGTTGTCCGGTCCAACGGTGTCGGCTCAGCGCCCGGGTTGGCGAAGAGCACGCATGGGGTGCCTGTCGGCACGTTCTCTCCCGAGCCCGTTCCGACAGGCCGCCGAAGTCTGTCGTCCGTCCCCGGCACGCTCACCCGGCGCGCCGTGCACGCATGACGGCGAAGCCACCGCCACCGATCACCACGACCGCCGCGGCCGCGCCCAGTGCGATCCAGAGCGTGCTGCTGTCGTTCGACGATCGCACATTTGATCCTGCCGCAGATGTGCCGCCGGTCGTACCTTTTTCCGGGGCCTGTGACGAGGCTGAGGCGGAGGCGGACGCGGAAGCCGAGGGCGCGGGGGTGTGTCCGGACTTGGCCAGCAGGTCGCCGCCGTTCTCCTTAGCGAGTGGGTCGACGTCCGGAGGGCCCGGGTCATAGTGAGGGTTCATAAGAACGTTCTTCGGCCGCACGGCTCCGTAGCCGAGGTACGAACTCGGGTTGTTCTTCGCCCAGCTGCGTCCGGCCGTGTCGATCAGGGCCCGGGTGACCTGGTTCACCGTCCAGTCGGGGTGGGCGGACCAGATCAGTGCCGCGGAGGCGGAGGCGATTGCGGCGGCGGCGCTCGTACCGTTCTGGTTGTCGCAATAGGAGCGGAAGGTGCCGTCGCACCAGCCGGGGAATCCTTCACCCGGTGCTGTCAGATCCACCCAACTGCCGTGTGACGAGAACTTCGACACGGTGCCGGATGCGTCCATCGAGGAGACGCCGATGACGTAGCCAAAGCCGGCGGGGTAGCCGATCTCTCCCTTGCCACGCCCGTCGTTGCCGACCGCCGCGACCATCAACTTTCCCTTGGAGGCCGCGTAATTGACTGCCTCCTCCATCGTCGGGTCGGGCACTCCTCCGAACGACATGCTGATGATCTCCGCATCGGTGTCGGCGGCCGCCCTGATCGCCTGCCAGGGCTCAGGGCTCTTCTTCGCCTCCTCGCCTTTCAGGCCATGGAGATCGATACGGTAGGGAACGATCTTCGCGCCAGGAGCCAGCCCCTTGATGCCGCCACCGGCCCCCGTGCCGGCGATCAACTCGGCCATGGTCGTCCCGTGCCCGTCGAAGTCCTGCGTGGCATGGTAGGCGACCGACTTGGGGACTTCATCCGCCAGGACCTGTCCCTTCAATGAAGGCGTATCCGGATTCACGCCGGTGTCGATGACAGCCACCTTCACGCCTTTGCCCGTGCTGACCTTCCACATCTGCTCGGCCTGCATGGGCTTCAGGTACCACTGCTTCGACTGCTCATCGGCGGTCGCGCTCGGGGCGAGTCCGACGCTCAGAGCGGCCAGGGTGCCGACGATCGCACCCACCGCACGCACGCGGCTGCCGCGGCGCCCCCCGCGGAGCCTTGCTCGCTCGGTTCGTCGGCTGGTCCCTGACTTCATGCTGCTGTACGTCCTTGTCCGCGCTCAGTTGCTGACCGGCGGCACGTCGCGCCGCGGCTGGGTGGGCAGGTGTCGCTCGTTGTCTGCTTCGTCTACGTGGTCAGGGCGTGATGCTCGCTCCGCCTTCCGCCCGTCGTCACCTTGTCTGTGGCTGCCGGCGCCGCGTACGAGACCGGCGCCACCGCGCGTCATGCCGTTGCGCTCGGCCCCGGCAGTGGAATTACGCGCCGCCGGCCTTCCGCTGATGTCCTCGGCTCCGGCCCCTCCGGCACGGGCTCGAGACGCCGACGCGCCCGCCCCCGCACCCGGCCGCTGAGCGGACTCAGGCGCTCCGAAGACACCACGCGCAGTGGTGCGGCCGGATGCCGACCGGGATTCCGTCGCTTCCTCAGCTCCGATGACCGTGCCGCGAGGAAGCCTTGATCCGCCGCCCTTCGCCGAGGCGCCGGGTGAGGCCGTGGGACGCCCGCCTACGACACCGTTCGCCCGCCCCGCACCGGTGGTCGGGCCGCCGGCGGCGCGCGGCGCTGCGGTGCCGCCGGCGCGCGGGGTACCGCCGGTGACGGCTCGTCCGGAAGGAGTCGAGGGTTTCACTCCGGTCGGTGTCGCCCTGCCGATCGACTGACCGGCGGACGTTGCGCGACCCATCTGATTCACGGGTCCCCGCGCCAGAGGGCGTCCTGAATTCTGAGCACCCGGGCCGGATACGCCGGTTCGGCCCTGCGCGGACACAGGGGTCCGGAGCCCACCCGCTCCACCGGGGCCCCTGCCCGGGATGCCGTTGGGCAGCGGGGCCCCGAGGCCGCCGCCGAACATATTGGTGGGGGAACCGTCGGAGACGGGCATGCCGGCGGCCGGCGGGGTGGGAGGGGCAGGAGGCGTCGTCACGGGGGGAGGCAGGGTGCCGACGCTGTCGATATTGGTACCGATCGGCGTACCGACAGGGACATCAGGTGGTGCGGTGCGCTCAGTGACGTGCCGTGCCGGCACCGTGGGGTCGACGACACTGTGGCCGACGGCAGGGAGTGTTGGCCCACCCTCAGTGTGGTGACGAGGTGCGACTGCCGAGCCGGTCTCTTCCGTCCTCGGGCTGGATACGGACCCTCCGCCATCGTGGTAGGAGTAGCCGCTGGGCTTGGGCACTCCCACGTCCGGCATGCTGTCGAACGTCGGGGCGTTCTTGCGCACGGCAGTCAACTGCTCGTTCGAGACGGCGTAGTAGGACGCCAGCCGGTTCATCTGGTTGATGGCTTCCTGGCGGTCCTTCTCGACCCGTACGGCGACGGCGTAACCGTCCTTGTCCGCGGCCTTCTCGGTCTCGGTGAACTCAGTGGGTCGCTTCCGGTTCGCCTGCGTGTCGCGAGCCGGCATGGCGACTCGCACGGACGCCAGACCCACGGCGGCCGCGGTGAGCTGGTCGCCAGCCCCTCCGGCGAAGTCACTGAGCTGATGTGCTTGGCCCACCAGCGTGCCGCCCCACTTGCGGAAGGCGTCGCCGGACTCTCCAACCCAGTGGACGTGGTCGACGTGCCCCGACAACTCCTCGGCGGCCGACTTGATGGCGTCGCGCGCGTCCCACAGCGCCTTGCCGGAGGACTCCAGGTCCTCCGGGTCCGTTTGCTCGATCAGGTCGAGCAACTGGTTGAGGCCGAGGTCGGTGCCGCCGAAGTCGGTGCTGTGCGACACGGTGTCCGCGTACGGGCTCTGCTGGGCGACTGCCCGCAAAGTGCCGTTCACCAACCTCGAGAGAAACCCTGTGCCTTGCGGAAGGTCCTCGGCGGTTCGGGTGAAGTCCGTGTAGTTGTTCTGCGTGGAGACCCGGTCCAGGTCGGCCTTGTGGTCGTCGGTCATGAGAGCGTCGCACCGCCCTTCGCGTCGTTCGGCCCCTGCTTCGCCTGGATCTCCCTGATCTGCACCTGGATCTGCCAGAAGCGCCGACGCTGGTCCTCTTCGAGATTGTCGAAGCCGTGTTGAGCACCCCGCACGGCGATCCCGATCGCCTCGATCTGCAGATGCAGTACCTTCGACAGGGAGGTGAGTTCGGTGTGCACGCCTTGGTACTGCCGGTACAGGTTGTGCGCCTCAGGGAAGACGCTCTCGCTCCCCGCGCTCAGAGACGACAGCTTGATCGTCTGGGCGCCCACCTTCGTCGGGTTGCCCGCCGACTCCTCGAGGTTGCGGAGGACGGCGTCGACCCGGTTCACGAACTTGCTCAGCGCTTCGCCGCTGGCCTCCAGGTTCGCCTGCCGGGTGGGCGACACACCCCCCACCATGTCTGCCGGAAGCACGACGCTCCTCCCCGTTTCCCCGTTCACCACATCGGCCGACGTGGCCGGCCAACCTCCGTACGATCGCAAACCTGGCCACGCGTCACAACGTGTTTCCCACTCTAGTCAGCATGCACATGGGGACCAACCAGGGTATGTCTCAACCCAGTTGCAAGACTGACCCAGGCGCGACGCTTTGCCCGGTTTGTCGTCAACAGCGGACGGGGCGATGTGACCTCCACCAAATTTCCACATGCGAGGCCGGTCCCCGGTGGACTCCTGCCGGTCAGTCTCCCGAGACCGCGAGGATTCCCCGAACCTTCACGGTCGACATTGGGTGCACAACGGACGTGACGCGGATACTCCTCGAGGCGGGTTGCTAATTTGACCGAACACCACAGCATCGGAACGGCAGCATCCGCCCGCACGGACAGCGAAGGCTGAGTACACGGGGGAAGGGGACCACCATGGCATGGGACGAGTGGGAGCAGCTCAAGTCGCAGGCGGCCGAGCGGCAGTCGACCCACATGCGCATCAACCACGTGCCGGTCGAACCCGGCGGCGGAGGTACCGGATCGGGTGATCTGGTGGTCCACGAGGACGACCTGGGTGCTGTCGGGCACGAGGCGTTCATCCTGTTCGACAAGCTCGACAAGCAAGCCAACGTCCCGGTGACCGGCAAGGGCGGAACCGGCTCCACGTCGCAGGCGGCCGCCGCGCTGAAGTCGCACACCTTCGCCACGGGCGCCGCCCTGGACAAGACCGCCGAGATGTGGACGTCTCAGGTCAAGTCCGTGCTGCAGGCCTGCGCACACATCTCCAACCACCTGGACTACAGCAAGAAGCGCCACTCGTCGGACGATGTCCAGATCGCCGCCGCCCTGCGCAACAGCGACGGCTCCACCGTGTCCGTGTCGAAGCTCAACGAGTACTTCAAGTAGGGGAAGCACCGATGGCTGTGAACTTCACGGACCTCATGGACGTCGACCTCGGCAAGCTCGAAACCGCGGTCACGGACTGGAAGAAGACCGTCGACAGTCTGAAGACGCTGGCGGAGGACGCCCGCACGGGGATGCAGGCCAAGTCGGACAAGGCCCGCTGGGCCGGGGTCAACGCGACGGTCACGCGGGAGTTCATCACCAAGACCACCAAGGAGGTCTCGGACCTTCACACCGAGGCGAACAGCATCTACCAGGTGCTGGACGACGGGCACAGGGAGCTGGTCTCGCTGCAGAAACAGCTCCACACCGCCGTGCACCATGACGCCGACCAGCTCGGAGCCCGTGTGGAGGACATCGGCGGCGGGAAGGTCCGCTGCTTCTTCCCCCATGTGCGTGGCGACACGGACGAACGAACGCAGGAGCAGCTCGACTCCAGACAAAACCTGGAGAACCGGATCAACGACATCCTGTCGCACGCCGACGAGATCGACGCCTCCGTGGCCCGTGCGCTGGCCAAGAGCCACGGCGACGACGCGCACAACGCCGGCCACAGCAAGTACGAGTCCCTGAACGACGCCGAGGTCGAGCGCGCCCTGGAACTCGCCCGCAAGGGCGACAAGATGTCCGACGCGGAGCTGACGGAACTCAATCGCCTGCTGCGCTTCAACTGCCGAGAGAAGGACGGCGAGTTCGCCACCGAGTTCTACCAGGGGCTCGGCGGTCCGGAGAAGGCTCTGCAGTTCTACGCGGAGATGTCCATCGACGGCACCGACGCGGACGCGACGAAGACGCGCCTGAACGAGGTGCGGGACCTGCAGAAGGTGATGGGCTACACGCTGGCCAACGCCACCGACCCCGATCACAAGCAGCATCTGCCGTCATCGTGGAACTCGGAGTTCCGGCGTCTGGGCACCCAGCAGATCGGCTGGCAGCCCGGCCAGATGAACAAGCCGTACGGCTACCAGGTGCTCGGCGGCCTGCTCCGTTACGGCAACTACGACGCGCGGTTCCTCACACCCATCGCGGAGCACATCACCCAGCTCCACAAGGAGGACCCGTACCGCTTCCTGATGAACAAACCCGCGGGCAGCCCGGACATCTACGGCTTCAACCCGTCGGGGAAGCTGGGCACCGGCAACGACCCGCTCAACAGCGTCCTGGAAGCGCTGGGACACAGTCCCGAGGCCTCCGAGAAGTTCTTCACCCAGACGCCGACCGCCTACAACGAGGACGGCACGGTGAAGAAGGGCGGTCACCTCGGCTTCGACTCGTACCTCGATCTGTTCACCGACAAGGACTTCGAGTGGACGATCGACACGAACGACACGAACGTCCTCGCGGACGAGGACAAGACCAAGCGCGCCCTGGGCTTCGGCCCCGAGGCCCTCGGCCACGCCCTGGAGGCGGCGACAACGGGCCGGCCGTACGACAGCGACGCCGCCGCCGACGCCATCAAGCACACGGAGGCGCGGGCGCAGCTGGTGAACCAGATCGTCGAGAAGTTCGGCGAGCACCCGGAACTGCTGCGGCACAACGAGAACGGCGACCTGGAAAGCGAGGAGACAGGTCCTCTGTATGCCCTTCGGGGAAGCCTCGGGGACATCACCGCGGAGTACATGGGTGACTTCCAGAGGGCCATGTACCTGGAGGACCCGAACAGCGACAGCTTCCCCACGTTCGGCGAGGCAGCCAACCTCGACAGCGATCACGCGGCGCGCTTCCTGGGCGCTGTCGGTCAGGACCCCCACGCCTATGCGACGATCACAAGCGCGCAGCAGGCCTACACGAGCCAGGTCGTGGACAACGTCATCAACGGCGACAGTCAATCGACTGCGTCGTTGGACGGACGGGTGAGCGCCGCAGTCGCCCCGGGCTCAGCGATCGCCGGAGCCATGAGTGACGCCAGGGCGCACGCCATCTACGAGTATCACGCCGCCTCGGACAAGGAGTTCAACGAGGCTGCGGCCGACAAGCAGAAGTGGGTCAATCGCATCCTCGGCATGGGCATTGAGAAGGTCGGCGAGCGGGTGCCGATCGCTGGTGCTCCGCTCGAATGGGCTTCGGAGGACATTCAGGAGTCCATCATGAAGAGCATCGAGAAGGACTCAGCGACCGACGCAGAGCGTGAGGCCGGAGCAGATTACACCCAGGGTCGTAATGCGGCCATCGACTCTGCTGCAGATGCGGTGGACCGCGCTTTGATCAACAATCACCAAATCAATCCGGACACCGCCGACGACCTCAGGCGCGCCGCGCGGACATCCGCCGGGCAAAGTCACACGGACGGCGCCCAATGGAAATCGGAGAGCAGCTCCCATTGAATCGTCAATCGTATGTCCTGCGCGGTGTCTCCGCGGTCGCTGTGGTGACGGTGGCAGTCGGTTGTTCGTCAGACGAGGCTAAAAGGGAATTCGCGGTTCCCAAGAGCCTGTGCGGCGTGTCCGTCCCGACCGATGCGCTCTCCCGACTGCTGCCTGCCTCCGGCAAGAACCTCGACGTGCAGCAGGACGGAGACATCGATCAAGGAAACGACCTGTGCAACCTCACCGTCGACGGCACGATGGTGCTGGTGATCAGCCGCGAACGGATCGACACGGGTGACTCGGCCCAGCACATCCTGGTCAGTCGGGCGCGTGTCTCACATCAGAAGACGGCGGTCAACGGTGCCATCGCGTACGCGGATCGCGCTGCCGCGTCGATGATCAAGTGCCGGGGCGCCGGCATCGAGGTCGAAGACATCAGCACTTTCATCAAGGTACTCAAACCGGCTCGGCCCAACGAGACAGCGATGAAAAAGCTGATCACTGATTACACAACGGCTTACAAGAAGCAACAGCCATGCAGGCCCGGCTCTTGACCTGACAAGTCGGGAACCACCGCAACGCCTCATTCGGCGTCGTCGTCGTCACATGCGGCCGCGGCGCCGGGCGTCCCGTGCCGCGACCGCTGTGCCGCCCAGGCCCGCCACGATGACCAGGCCGCCGATCACCACGTAGGTGCCGAGGCGGGTGTTGCGTTCGTTGGCCGTCTCGCCGAAGTGGAGGGGGGTGACGGAGGGGGCCTCGGCTCGGGTCAGGCCGCCTTCGGGGTGGGGGGACTGGACCGGGTGGGCCGGGTCGACGTCGGTGAGGGCCTTGACCGGGTCGACCACGCCCCAGCCGACCAGGCGGTCGTGGCCGGGGATGGAGCGTTCCGCGGTCTGTTCGATCTGGGAGACGATCTCGCGGGCCGTCCACTTCGGGTACTTGGCCTTCAGGAGGGCGGCCACCCCGGCGACGTAGGGGGCCGAGAAGCTCGTGCCGTTGTCGGAGCAGTGGCCGCCGCCGGGAACCGTGGAGATCATGTCGACGCCGGGGGCCGCCACGCCCACGAAGTCTCCGGACTGGGAGAAGGAGGCGCGTTCGTTGTTGCGGTCTGAGGCCGCCACCGCGAGGACGCCCTTGTAGGACGCCGGGTAGGTGATCTTGACGTTGCCGCCGAGGCCGTCGTTGCCGGCCGAGGCGACGACCACCACCTGGTGGGCGAGGGCGTCGTCGACCGCCTGTTCCAGCCTGGAGTCGGGTCGCACGGCGTTCGCCGTGTCCTGGGAGATGTTGATGACGTCGGCGCCCACGTCGACCGCGTGCTTGATGGCGTCCGCGAGGGTCTTGGCCGTGCCGTCGCCTTCCGCGTCGTTCTGTTTGATCGGGATGATCGTGGCGTCGGGGGCCAGGCCCACGAAACCGGTGCCCTTGGCTGGGCGGGCCGCGATGATGCCGGCGACGCGCGTGCCGTGGCCGACGGTGTCCGTGGTGCCGTGGGGGTTTCCGCGGTCGATCTTCTCGCCCTTGGCGTTCTTGGCGGGGAGGTTGTTCATGCCCTTCGAGGCGTCCACCGCGTGCCGCAGTTGGGGGTTCTTGACGTCTACTCCGGTGTCGATCACCGCGACCCGGACGCCCTTGCCCGTGGACTGGGCCCACAGTTCGTCGAGGTTGACGCGTTGCAGTGCCCAGGGGCGGCCCGTGTACGGCTTGGCCGGGAACGTGCACTGGCCGTCGTCCGCGTGAGCGGCCGTCGCGGGCAGGGCGATGGCCGAGGTCGTCGCCGTGAGGGCGGTGGCGGCCGTGATGAAGGCCGCCCTCCGGCCCGCCGTGCCCGCCGTGCGGGGCGCCTTGCGGGATTCCCACGGCTTGCGGGGCTCTTGCGCTTTACGGGGTTCGTGCGCCTTGCGGGATTCCTGCGCCTTGCGGGGCGCACTTGCCTTCAGCATCAGTTCGTCTCCTCTGCCGCTACGAGCCCTGCGGCTGGCGGGCCGCCGCCTCCGAGAGGCGCGGGCCGGTCGGCAGGAACGTCGACCACTCGATGGGCACGGGAGCGGGGTTCACCTGGGCGTAACCGAGCCGGGTCTGGGCGATCCGCGCCTCGTTGAGCTCCGACTTGCGCTGCTGGGCGGAGGTGCCGATGCCCTTGTCGTCGGTGGCGCTGTCGCTGTTGGACTGCAGGGCGTAGCGCAGGCCCGTGTCGGTCACCAGGAAGACACCGCCCGCGTTCGTCTCCTGGCCCTGGAACTGGCGGAAGAGCAGGCCGGAGCCGGCGGTGACGTAGGCGCTGGAGGAGCCGGTGGGCAGTTGCGCGGGGAAGTCGGTGCCCGCCCAGGTGGACAGGGTCGTCACGCCCTTGGCGCCGACCGACCGCAGGACGTTGCAGACCGTGTTGCGGCCGGTGGTGGCGCTGGTGCCGTCGTTCACCGTGCGCGGCTTGTACGTCGGCCAGGTCTTGTCCGTCATGAACGTGGTGCTGTCGGTGACCGCGCCGGGGCTGACCTGCTGGGCCTCGCCTGCCTGGCCGACCGCGACCAGGGCGCGGCTGTTGAGCAGCAGTGTGGCGGTGAACTCCGAGATGCGGGCCACGTGGCCGCGCAGCACCACGTAGTACTGCATGCGCCGGCCGTCGTAGGCCTTGATGACCATGCCGACCTTGTCGTAGCGGTCGTACTGCTGAAGGCCGCTGAAGGCGCCCGCCTTGGCCCCGGGTGTGCCGTCGCTCGCGGGGATGGTGGGGATGGAGATGCGGGCGCCCGGGTGGAGGGTGTCCAGCCATTCCTGGGAGACGCGCTGCGGGGCGCGGCCCTGGGTGTCGAGGGCCTTGAGGAGTTCCTTGTCGGCCGGGTCGGCCAGTTGGTAGCGGTAGCCGCGCGCGTCGACGACGTACTGGCTCCTGCCGTCGGGGCCGACGACGTACATCAGGTCGCCGCCCTTGAGCCGGGCGCTGCCCTCGGTCCTGGACCACTCCTTCTGGGCGAAGACGAACGCCGCCTTCTGGATGGCCCGGCCGCCGGCGCCGGGGCGTTCGCAGACCGCCCAGCGCTTGGCGGTCTCGGCCTCCTGCGGGGAGGGCAGGCGGTCGGGTGCGTAGGGGATGCCGATGGTGGCGCCGTGCGGGGGCTTGCCGCTGTCGAGGACCTTCTCGTCGACGGTGATGACGCTGTCCTTGTTCGGGTCGAGGAGGAGTTTGGCGGACGCCATGTTCAACACCGGGTGCAGCTGGGTCTGTTTGCCCGTCTTGAGCACCACGTACCGGGTCGTGGAGTCGCTGGCGACGATGACATGCTCTCCCGGTGTGTCCCAGCCCTTGGGCGCGGTCGGGCTGAACAGGCCGATCCCGCCGAACACCGCGAGGACCACGACGCCGACGACGACTCCGGGCACCACGGCGCCCAGCGGCTTGGGAGCGGCCTCCTCGGAGCCCGACGGCGAGGGCCGGAGGAAGGACGCGAGCATGCGGCGCTTCGCGAAGGTGTAGGCGTTGAGTTCGTCCCGCCGTGATGCCATCTGTTTTCGCTCTCTCCCCGTGCAGAGCTGTGAAGGGGTTGTGGAGAATGCGCGCGCTCCGTGCCCCGCCCCTTGGCTGCCTCTGGTGCCACGACTGTCAGCACCGGCCCCTACTATGCCTGTTGTGGGGTGCTGCCCGTGGCACGGGTAGGGTGCAGGGGCCCGGGAGGGGCCGTGCACGAGAGTTTTCGGGAGAGTTCGGGGGTTTTGCAGTGATGGCTTCCGCAACACGGGCCCGGTCGCGATCGCAATCGGGATCACGATCGGGCGACGGGAGGCGGTCGGGCTCGCGCGCTCCCCGCTCCGCCGGGCCGTCCGGGGCGCGGTCGCACGGTCCCGTCGCGCCCTCCGGGACGCGGTCCTCCGGCTCCCAGGGTCCCTTCGCACCGCATCTGACATCGCGCTCGGGGCGTGGCGGTTCCTTCGTGCGCCGGCGGCTGGTGCTGCTGGAGCTGGCCGCCGCCCTGGTGCTGTGCGGCTGGGTGGTCGGACCGTTCGCGCTCGTGCCGTCGGCCGTGGTCGCCGCCGTCCTCGTGGCGCTCGCTTTCGTCCGCCGCCGGGGGCGTTCGCTTCCGGAGTGGCTGAGCACCGTGCTCGCGCTGCGGGCGCGCAAGCGGCGGGCGGCGAGCACTCCGGTGCCGCCGGGCACCGAGTCCGGTTTCGCGCCGGCCTTCGAGTGCGACCCCAGTCTGCGGACGTGTTCCTACGGCGGCCGGGACCGGCGGCCGGTGGGGATGGTCGGGGACGGGACCTTCGTCAGTGCCGTGGTGCAGGTGGAGGCCGATGTCACCGCGCTGCGGGCGGAGCGGGGGCGGCAGCCGCTGCCGGTCGGGCTGGTGCGGGACGCGCTGGAGGTGGACGGAATACGGCTGGAGTCGGCGCAGGTGGTGCTGCACACTCAGCCGGCGCCGGCGCTGCACCTTCCGCAGCACTCGGTGGCCGTGACCAACTACGCGCCGCTGCAGGAGCAGACCGGCGCCCCCGCGGTGCGTATCACCTGGATCGCGCTGAAGCTCAACCCGGAGCTGTGCCAGGAGGCGGTGGACGCACGGGGTGGCGGGCTGGTCGGGGCGCAGAAGTGCCTCGTGCGCGTGGCCGATCACCTCGCGAGCCGGCTGACCGGCGCCGGGTTCCGTACGACCGTGCTCAACGAGGAGGAGCTGACCGCCGCCATCGCCACCTCCGCGTGCGCCAACCCGCTGGTGACGGCGGAGGCCGGACGGACCGAGACGCGGGAGCGGCGGACCGAGGAGTCCGGGCGAAGCTGGCGCTGCGACAACCGCCGGCACACCACGTACTGGGTGCGACGCTGGCCGCAACTCGGAGGCCACGGGCCGTCGTTGCCGCAGCTCGTGGCAGCCGTCACCAGTGTGCCGGCGCTTGCCACCACGTTCAGTCTGACGCTCTCGCCCGGCGAGCGGCAGGCGACGGCGCTGTGCGGGCATGTGCGGGTGACGGGGCGCAGTGATGACGAACTGGTCGCGGCGCGGCGGGCCCTGGAGGACGCCGCACGGCAGGCGGGCGTGGGGCTTACCCGCCTCGACCGGGAGCAGGTGCCCGGCATGCTCGCCACGCTGCCCCTGGGGGGTGCCCGGTGAGTTCCAGGACCCCCATGACCTCCATGGCCTCCATGGCCTCCATGGCCTCCATGGCCTCCATGAGTCCGGCGAGCCCGAGCAGTCCGGTGAACAGCCCGGTGAACAGCCCGATGAGCCCCGTGAACCCGCAGGCGCCCGGTGCGCCGGATCCCACCACGCCCTCCGTCGCCGAGCGGGTGCGCGGGCGGCTGCGCACCGGCCTCGGGCTGATCGGACCGCGGCACGGACGGCACGCGCTGACGGCGGAGCAGGTGGACGCGCTCGCGCTGCCCATCGGTGACGACGGTGTCGTCATCGGCGTGGACCCGGAGGGACAGCCCGCGGTGCTCGGGCTGAACCGGCCCACGCCGTACGACATCGTGCTCATCGGCAGCCTGTGGACGACGCAGGTCCTCGCCCTGCGTGCGGCGGCCACCGGAGCCCGCGTGGCCGTGGAGACAGGCCGGGCGCAGGCCTGGATGCAGATGGTGCACGCCATGGGCGGCGGGCAGAACGGCCTGGCGGTGTACGAGGTGGGCCGGGTCCCCCCGCAGGGCGCGTCGGCCGGCACACCCGTGCTGGTGGTGCGCGACTGCGGCATGCGTCCGCCCCGGGGCCGGGTGGTCTCGGGTCCCTGGCAGTCGGTGGTGACGCTGCTGCCCTACCTGAGTCCGGTGGCCCCCCGGCTGATACGGCAGGCGCGGCTGGTCGGCGTGCAGCGGATCTCTCCGGACGAGGCGGCCGAGCTGGGCCGCACGATGGCGCTGCCGCGCACCGACGTCGAAGCCCTGCCGACGCTGCCCGACGGCGTCACGCTGTGGTGCGGCGACCGGGACCGGCAGTACGTGATGACGCAACCCACCGACGCCGAGACCGGATTGCTGGGTACACCGCGCCGTATGGACTGAACGGGGCTACCACTGACCGGCATTGTCGACCGACAGTGTCGGTCGACTGTTCCGGTCGACGTTGTTGACCGACATTGGGGGATGTTGACCGGTTTGACCGGTTGTCTGTCCGCGCCGGTGGGCGAGTTGGGACCGGGCCGGGGCGGTGTGGACGAGCACGGAGCGCCGGACGGGCCTGCCATGAGCCTGCCCGTGGTGATTAGGCTGGGACCGGGCGCCACATCAGAACCCGCGGCTGGGCCGTCGGCGCTCCGGGGGAGGACCGGGCGGTCCAGACGGCCGGACAGGCCGGAATGGTTCCGGTTCGGTCGCCGTACGACCGCTCGCGACCGATCCCGTACGACACGAACGGTCGCTCCAGCACGACATGAGGGTGCTCGACCACACCAGGAGGAACTGTGAACAGCGATCGGGACGGGATCCGCGGGGGCTGGGCCACACCCGGCGATGACCAGTCCGACGCGGAGTCCGCCATCGAGACGACGGGCGAGTTCACCATCGACTACGCGCCACCCGCCTGGTACACGCAGAACGCGTCGGGCCCGGCCGGCGAGGCGCCGCAGACCCCGGCACCGGCCCCGGCGACGCCCGCGACCCCCGCGCCGCCTCCGCCGGTCGGTCCCCCGGTCGAGCTTCCGGGCCCGCCGCCGAGCAGTGGCTTCCAGTCCTCCTGGGCGGCCACGCCCGCACCCGCCACCGCCCCTGTGGCGCCGGAGGCGGAGGACGCCGCCGGGAGCGGCGACGTCGTCAGCGGTGCCACGATGCGTATCTCCGCGGCCGCTCTCAAGCGGGAGTTCGCGGAGCGCGACGCGGCGCAGCAGGCTGCCGCGCAGGGCCCGGAGGCCGAGGAGGTCGCTGCGGAGCGCGAGGGCCGGGCAGGCGCGGAGGCGCCGGCTTCCGGAACGTCCGACGCCGGCACCGAGAGCGCGGAAGACGACGAGAGCCCGGAGGGCCCGGAGGGTTCGGAGGGCCCGGAAAGCTCGGGGGACGCCTCAGTGGGGGCTGACGCGGAGCGTGCGGACGACGACTCCGAGACTGAGCCCGCTCCGGTCCCGGGTGCCGAGGCGGATGCGGAAACGGCTACGGATGCCGACGCGGACGGCGACTCCGACGCCGGCACCGACGCGAACTACGGCCTTGCCGACTCCGATTCCGGCTCCGACGTGCCGGAACCCGTGACCGCCACGGCCGATCCGGCCACCGGCACGGACACCGGCACCGGCACCGGTACCGGCACCGAAGGCGACATCGACGGCGACCGCGAGAGCGGTGCCCCGGAGGCAGCCGGCCGGCCCGACGACGTGCAGGACGCCGCTCCTCAGGCGGCCGTGCCCGCCGACGCCACCGCGGGCGGTGGCGTCCAGGGCGCTCCGCCTGCCTGGGCTCCCCCGCCGGCGCCCCAGGACGCGGTTCCGCCGCTGCCGCCGTCGTACCAGCCCGCCGCTCCCGCTCCCGCGGCCCAGTGGCCCGCGCAGCCCCAGCCGCAGGCCCCCGAACAGGTCCCCCAGCAGGGCCAGCAGGCCCAGCAGTCGATGCCGCCCCAGCAGCCGCCCTTCCAGCCGCAGGCGCCGCAGCCCGCGCCCGCCGCCTGGAACGCGCCCGCGGCACCGCAGCAGAGTGACGTGCCCGCTTCCCCGCCGCCTCCGGCCGGTTACGGCTTCCCGCAGCCGACGCCGCCCGGCCCGGCATCGCAGGGCGGCGGCTACGGCTTCCCGCAGAGCGGTCAGCCCGGCACCGGACCCGTCCCCGGACCCGGCACGCCGGCTCAGGGTGGTTACGGCTTCCCACAGCCCGGCGGTTACGGCTTCCCGCAGCCGCCCGCACAGCCGGGGCAGCCCGCACAGCCCCCACAGCCCGGACAGCCGCAGGCCCACCCCGCACAGTCCACGCAACCAGGTCAGCCGCAGGCCCACCCCGCACAGTCCACGCAGCCGGGTCAACCGCAGCCCCAGCAGCCCGGCGGGCAGCAGCAAGCCGACGGGCAGCAGCAGCCCGAGACGGCGCACCCCCCGGTCGGCGCCCCGCAGGGCACCCCCCAGCCCGGGCAGCCCCAGGGCTCCGTACCGCAGCCGCCGCAGCAGCCCGTCGATCCGCGGGCCGGTGCCGCGTGGCCGCAGCCCATACAGCACGACCAGCGGCAGCCGACCAACCCCGGGGCCGCACCCCTCGGTTACACGGCGGCCGTGGAGCTGTCCTCCGACCGGCTGCTGAACAACAAGAGGCAGAAGGCCCGCAGCGGCCGCCCGGCCGCGGCCGGCTCCCGTTTCCGCATCGGTGGCAAGAAGGAAGAGGCCGAGCGGCAGCGGAAGCTGGAGCTGATCCGGACGCCGGTGCTGTCCTGCTACCGGATCGCGGTCATCAGTCTCAAGGGCGGTGTCGGCAAGACGACCACCACCACCGCGCTGGGCTCCACGCTCGCCACCGAGCGGCAGGACAAGATCCTCGCGATCGACGCCAACCCGGACGCCGGTACGCTCGGCCGCCGGGTGCGCCGGGAGACCGGGGCCACCATCCGTGACCTCGTGCAGGCGATCCCGTACCTCAACTCCTACATGGACATCCGGCGGTTCACCTCCCAGGCGCCGTCGGGTCTGGAGATCATCGCCAACGACGTGGACCCGGCGGTGTCCACGACGTTCAACGACGAGGACTACCGCCGCGCGATCGACGTGCTGGGCAACCAGTACCCGATCATCCTCACCGACTCCGGCACCGGTCTGCTCTACAGCGCCATGCGCGGCGTGCTGGACCTCGCCGACCAGCTCATCATTATCTCCACCCCGTCCGTGGACGGTGCCTCCAGCGCCAGTACGACACTGGACTGGCTGTCCGCGCACGGCTACGCCGACCTCGTCGCCCGTTCCCTCACCGTGATCTCGGGGGTGCGCGAGACCGGCAAGATGATCAAGGTGGAGGACATCGTCGCCCACTTCGAGACCCGCTGCCGGGGCGTCGTCGTGGTGCCCTTCGACGAGCACCTGGCCGCCGGTGCCGAGGTGAACCTCGACATGATGCGGCCGAAGGTGCGCGAGGCGTACTTCAACCTCGCGGCGATGGTCGCGGAGGACTTCGTCCGCCACCAGCAGTCGCACGGGCTGTGGACGTCCGACGGCAACCCGCCCCCGGTCGCGGCCCCGCCGCTGCCGGGCCAGCCCTTCCCGGGCCAGCCGGGCCAGCCCTTGCCCGGACAGCCCGGCCAGCCGCAGCCCTACGCCACCCAGCCCCACCCGGGACAGCCGTACCCAGGGCAGCCGTACCCAGGGCAGCCGCAGCAGCCGTACCCGGGACAGCCGCAGCAGCCGTATCCCGGACAGCCGGGACAGCCGACTCCGGGCCAGCCCACGCCGGGTCAGTACGCCCCGCAACAACCCGTACAACCCGTACAACCCGGCCAGCCGTACCCGCCGCAGCCCGGCCAGCCCGGACAGCCGTACCCGCCGCAGCCCGGCCAGCCGACCCCGGGCCAGCCCCCCGCCCCTGGCGCCCAGCCGGGGCAGCCGGGCCAGCCGTACGCCCCCCACCCCGGCCACCCGCAGGCTCCGCAGCCCGCGCAACCCCCGCACGGCCGGCAACCCCAGCAGGGCCAACAGGGCCAGACCCCGCCCCCGCCGCCTCCGCCGCCCGCACCCCAGCAGTGACCCGGCGGCGTCCCGCACGCCGCCGCTCACCCGACCACCCCTCCCGAGGCCCGTGCCGTTCCCGACGGCACGGGCCTTCGCGCGTTCGCAGACAGAACCGGCGGGAATCCGCCGCCACGCCCTCACCAGGAAGGCGTCAGAGGTCTCCACCAATGTGGGTGACATCGCGGTCAACTCGTTATTTCCGCAGGCCACATGGGGTTTGACATACCGTTGACGCGCGCAGACTGCCGCTGATAGACACTCAATCCATCCCGCCGGCGTCAACCGATCAAGCTCACACAAGCACGTTCAAGCCTGTTCACAACTGTTCAAGCCGCCCCGCGCGGGGCCACACCTCCGCGCGTGCGATGACGCGAGGTCACCGAGCCATGAACACACAAGATCAGCACGGCAGAGGACGCACAGGCCCCCGCCCGAGGAGGGCACGGCTTCTCGCCGCCACGGGCGCCGCCGCGCTCGTCCTCGCGTCCGGGCTCGCGACCCCGGCGGCCTCGGCCGCGCCGCAGGCCCGGGCGGCGCAGGGCGCTCAGGCCCAGGCGGCCGCGAAGGCCAAGGAGGACGACAAGAGCGGCGGCAAGGTCCTCACCGTCGCCGTCGCCCAGAGTGTCGACTCGCTCAGCCCGTTCCTGGCGGTACGGCTGCTCAGCACGAGCATCAACCGGCTGATGTACGAGTACCTGACCAACTACGACCCCAAGGACGCCCACGCCGTTCCGGCCCTCGCCACCAAGTGGGAGTCGTCGCCGGACAAGCTGACCTGGACCTACACGATCCGCGCCAACACCAAGTGGTCGGACGGGCAGCCGGTCACCGCCGAGGACGCGGCGTGGACGTTCAACAAGATGATGACCGACGAGGGTGCCGCCACCGCCAACGGCAGCTTCGTCGGCAACTTCGAGAAGGTCACCGCGCCCAGCCCCACCCAGCTGGTGATCCAGCTGAAGAAGCCGCAGGCCACGATGACGGCGCTGGACGTGCCGATCGTGCCCAAGCACGTGTGGGAGAAGGTCACCGACTTCTCGAAGTTCAACAACGACAAGACCTTCCCGATCGTCGGGGACGGCCCGTTCGTCCTCACCGACTACAAGCCGGACAGCTATGTGCGGCTGAAGGCCAACAAGGACTTCTGGCGGGGCGCGCCGAAGTTCGACGAGCTGGTCTTCCGCTACTACAAGGACCAGGACGCCGCCGTCGCCGCGCTGCGCAAGGGCGAGGTCTCCTTCGTCGCCGGCTCGCCCTCGCTGACACCCGCTCAGGCCGCCTCCCTCAAGGGCGACAAGAACATCCACGTCAACGAGGGACCCGGCCGCCGCTTCTACGCCCTCGCCACCAACCCGGGCGCGCAGGCCAAGAACGGCCAGAAGTTCGGCGACGGCGACCCGTCCCTGCTCGACGAGCGCGTACGGCACGCCCTGTTCATGGCGGTGGACCGCAAGGCGATCGTCGACAAGGTCTTCCAGGGCCACGCGGTCGAGGGCCAGGGCTACATCCCGCCGCGCTTCTCGACGTACTTCTGGAAGCCGTCGGCCGGACAGGAACTGGCGTACGACCCGGCGAAGGCCGGGCAGCTGCTCGACGAGGCGGGGTACAAGAAGAACTCCGACGGCAAGCGCGTCGGCAAGGACGGCAAGCCGCTGAACTACCGGGTCCTGTGCCACGCCACCGACCCCAACGACAAGGCGGTCGGCAAGTACCTCCAGGAGTGGTGGGGCAAGCTGGGCATCGGGATCACCCTGGACTGCCTGGACAACGTGACCGACCCGTGGCTGGCGGGCAAGTACGACCTGGCCTTCGACGGCTGGTCCGTCAACCCCGACCCGGACTTCGTGCTCTCCATCCACACCTGCGACGCCCGTCCGCAGACCCCGAAGGACACCGGCGCCACCGACAACTTCATCTGCGACAAGACCTACGACGACCTGTACGCCAAGCAGCTCGCCGAGTACGACCCCGCCAAACGGGCGGACCTGGTCAAGCAGATGGAGTCGCGGCTGTACGACCTGGGGTACATGAACGTCATGGCCTATCCGAACGCGGTGGAGGCCTACCGCACGGACCAGATCAAGTCGATCACCACCATGCCGTCGTCGGCGGGCAACATCTACGGACAGGACGGCTACTGGAGCTGGTGGTCCGCCGTTCCGGCGGACTCCGGGGACTCCTCGGACGGTTCGTCGTCGACGGGTGTCGTGATCGGGATCGTCGCGGGTGTCGTCGTGCTCGTGGTCCTCGCCGTGCTCTTCACGGTGCGCCGCCGGGCCACGGCAGAAGACCGCGAATAGGTGCAGGTATCCATGACCGCTGAAGCAACACCCTCGCTGGTCGAGGACGCGGCCGCCACCGGCCCGGCGAAGTCCGGGCCGGCGGGGGCCGGGCGCGCGCCCCGGGCGCGCACCACCACCGCGTATCTGCGGTATGTGGCGGGCAAGCTGGCCGGTGCGGCCGTCTCGCTGCTCGCCGTGCTCGTCACCAGTTTCTTCCTCTTCCGGCTGATCCCGGGCGACCCGGTGAAGTTCATGACCGGTGGCCGCCCGGTGTCGGCCGAGCAGATCGCCGCCTACCGGCGTGAGTTCGGGCTCGACCTGCCCATGTGGCAGCAGTTCACGGAGTACTGCGGCAAGGCCCTGACCGGGGATCTGGGTACCTCGTACCAGTTCCACGTCCCCGTGATGGACAAGATCACGGAGGCGCTGCCGAACACCCTGGTGCTCACCGGCACGGCCTTCCTGCTCTACACCGCCCTCGGTGTCTTCCTCGGCACCCGTTCGGCCTGGCGGCACGGCGGGCTCGGCGACCGCCTCAACACCGGGCTGGCGCTGACGCTGTACTCCATCCCGTCGTTCTGGCTGGGGCTGCTGCTCATCATCGTGCTGTCGGTCGGCGCGGGCCCGATCCCGGGCCTGTTCCCGACCGGGGGCATGGAGTCGGGCGGCAAGGAGGGCTTCGCGTACGTCGTCGACGTCGCCCACCATCTGGTGCTGCCGGTGGTGACGCTGGTCGCGGTGGAGTACGGGCAGACGCTGCTGGTCACCCGGTCGGCGCTGCTGGACGAGATGGGCAGCGACTATCTGACGACCGCGCGGGCGAAGGGCCTCAGGGACGACCTGGTGCGGCGCCGGCACGCGGTGCCGAACGCGCTGCTGCCGACCGTGACGCTGATCTTCGTCAATCTCGGCCGGACCGTGGCGGGTGTCATCCTCGTGGAGACGGTGTTCTCCTGGCCGGGGCTGGGCGGGCTGTTCTACCAGGCGCTCAGCGTGCCCGACCTGCCGCTGGTGCAGGGGCTGTTCTTCGTCTTCGCCTCGGCGGTGATCCTGATGAACACCCTCGCCGACCTCCTGTATCCGCTGCTCGATCCGAGGGTGGGCCGATGACGACCGCCGAGACCACCAAGACCCCCGCGGCCCTCGGTCCGCGCGCGCTCGCATGGCGGCGGCGCCGGGCCTCCGCCGCGCGGTTCTGGAAGGAGTACCGCCGGCACCGCGCCGGTGTTTTCGGGCTGGCCGGGCTGGTGCTGTTCGCGCTGGTGGCG
This sequence comes from Streptomyces sp. MK7, assembly GCF_032658145.1. Taxonomy (NCBI): domain Bacteria; kingdom Bacillati; phylum Actinomycetota; class Actinomycetes; order Kitasatosporales; family Streptomycetaceae; genus Streptomyces; species Streptomyces sp. MK7. The sequence continues at coordinate 162,093 of NZ_JAVACL010000008.1, read as the reverse complement.
CTGACCGCGCCGCTGACCGTCGGCTCGGACGTGGCGAGCGTGACGGACGCGCCGGGGCGGCCGCTGGAGAGCCCGAGCGGGCACTTCCCGCTGGGCACCGACCAGTTCGGGCGGAACCTGCTGGGCCTGGTGATCTGGGGATCGCGGGTGTCCCTGCTCGTGGGTCTGCTCGCGGCCGTGCTGTCGGTGGCGATCGGGGCGGTCATCGGGATCACCGCCGGGCACTTCCGCGGCTGGTACGCCACGGTGATGATGCGGGTCACGGACTGGTTCCTGGTGATGCCGACGCTGGTGCTGGCCATCGCGCTGGCCACCGTGATGTCCCGCTCGCTCGGCACGATCATCCTGGCGATCGGCGTGACCACGTGGCCCACGACGGCCCGGCTGGTGCGGGCGCAGACGCTGGCGGTGGAGTCACGGCCGTACATCGAGCGCGCGAAGGCGCTCGGCGGCGGGCACTGGCACATCATGTCCCGCCATGTGCTGCCCAACGTCATGCCGCTGGTGCTGGCGCAGACGACCCTGATCATCTCCTCCGCGATCCTCGCCGAGGCGACGCTGGCCTTCCTCGGGCTCGGGGATCCGACGGTCGTGTCCTGGGGCGGGCTGCTTCAGGACGCCCGGGAGGCGGGGGCGGTGAGCTCGGGCGACTGGTGGTACCTGGTTCCGCCGGGCATCGCGATCGCCGTCGTGGCGCTGGCGTTCACGCTGTGCGGGCGTGCGGTGGAGTCCGTTCTCAACCCCAGGCTGGGGGTGTCCCGTTGAGCCTGCTCGACGTCCGGAACCTGGAAGTCACCTACCCGGGCGGTGCGGCCGCCGTCCGCGGGGTGGACCTGACCCTCGCCGCGGGTGAGAAGCTCGGCATCGCGGGCGAGTCCGGCTGCGGCAAGTCCACGCTGGCACTGGCGCTGTTGCGGCTGCTGCCGGCCGGGGCCCGGGTCGGCGGGCAGATCCTGCTGGACGGCGAGGACGTGCTCACGATGAAGTGGGGGCAGGTGCGCGCGGTGCGCTGGGCGGGCGCGTCGATCGTCTTCCAGGGCGCGATGCACTCCCTCAACGCCGTGCACCGGGTCGGCGACCAGATCGCCGAGCCGATCCTGCTGCACCGCAAGGCGACCCCGGCTGCTGCGCGGAAGAAGGCCGGTGAGCTGCTGGAGCAGGTGGGCCTGCCGGCGGCGCGGGCGAGCGCGTATCCGCACGAGCTGTCCGGCGGGCAGCGGCAGCGGGTGATGATCGCGATGGCGCTGGCCTGCGATCCGCGGCTGATCGTCGCCGACGAGCCGACCACGGCGCTGGATGTGATGATCCAGGCGCAGATCCTGCGGCTGATCGAGGAGCTGGTGAGCGAGCAGGACGTGGGCCTGATCATGATCAGCCACGACCTGGCCGTGCTGGCCGACACCTGCGACCGGCTCGCGGTGATGTACGCGGGCCGGGTGGTGGAGGAGGGCCCGGCACGCCAGGTCTACGACGGCGCCCGGCACCCCTACGGCAGGGCCCTGTCGGAGGCGTTCCCGAGGATCGGGGACCCGGCGTCGCGGTTCGCGCCGCGCGGTCTGCCCGGTGACCCGCCCGACCCGGCGGCGGTGCCGGCGGGCTGCGCGTTCCACCCGCGCTGCCCGGTCGCGCTGGACGTGTGCGCGACCGAGGACCAGGTGCTGCGGGAGGCCGGAGAGGGCCGGCGGGCGGCGTGCGTGCACGTGGGTGGCGACGGCGTCGCCGCGCCCGCGGGCCCGGCGACGGCTCAGGACGAGGAAGTGAGGAGCAGCACCACATGACGGGCACGATGACGGCCACGCCACCGCTGCTGAGCGTCGAGGGCCTGGGCATCACCTTTCCGGGCCGCAACGGCGCGCCACCGGCCCGGGCCGTGGACGGGGTGGACCTGGACATCCGGCCCGGCGAGATCGTGGCGCTGGTCGGCGAGTCGGGCTGCGGGAAGACGACGCTGGCCCGCTCCCTGCTCGGGCTCGTCCCGCCGACGGCGGGGCGTGTCACCTTCGACGGAGCGCCGCTGGAGTACTCCTCGCGGGCGCTGAAGGCGTACCGGAAGCGGGTCCAGCTGGTCCTCCAGGACCCGAGCGGCTCGCTCAACCCACGGCACACGGTGTACGACGCGGTCGCCGAGGGGCTGCGCATCCACGGCTACGGCGGGGACGAGCGGGCCGCGGTCGCCGAGGCGCTGTCCCGGGCGGGGCTGCGGCCGCCGGAGCGTTTCTTCCTGCGCTATCCGCACGAGTTGTCCGGCGGTCAGCGCCAGCGGGTGGTCATCGCGGGCGCGCTGGTCCTCCGGCCCGAACTCGTCGTCGCCGACGAGCCGGTGGCCTCCCTCGACGCCTCGGTACGCGGCGAGATCCTGGCGCTGCTGCTGCGGCTGCGCGACGAACTCGGGCTGTCGGCGCTGGTGGTGACCCACGACCTGGGTCTGGCGTGGAACATCGCGGACCGGGTGGCGGTGATGTACCTGGGCCGGATCGTGGAGACCGGCGAGGTCGAGCAGGTGCTGACGGCCCCCCGGCATCCGTACACCCAGGCCCTGCTGTCCGTCCTGCCCGAGGCCCCGGGCGATCCGGTGGTCCTCACCGGCGAGCCGCCCGACCCGTCCCGCATCCCCTCCGGCTGCCGCTTCCACGCACGCTGTCAGATCCTGGCCGGCGGCGAGGCGGCCCGGGCTGGCGTCGCCGACGCCTGCCGCACCCAGGATCTGCCCGTCCTGACCGGGACCACCGCGACCCAGGTGGCCTGCCACTGGGCCCGAGCCCGGACGGCGGAGGAACTGGTCGCGGGGGCCGGCACGGAAGCAGGGGCCGGGACGGCCGCGGAACCACAGTGAACGGGGGTGGGGGCCCGCTCGGGCCCCCACCCCCCATGGCTGCTGTTCGCCTACGGCTGCTGTCGGTCTACGGCAGCTGTCGGTCTACGGCTGCGCTCCGTCTACGGCTGCGCTCCGTCTACGGCTGCGCTCCGTCTACGGCTGCGCTCCGTCTACGGCTGCTGCTCGTCCGCCGCGATGATCTCGCGGCACTTCTTGACGTCCTCGGCCATCGTCTCGAGCAGGGCGTCGAGTGAGTCGAACTTGGCCTGGCCGCGGACGAAGGCGAGGAAGTCGACGGCGACGTGCAGGCCGTACAGGTCGAGGCCGACGCGGTCGATGGCGTACGCCTCGACGGTGCGCTCGGTGCCGTCGAACTGCGGGTTCGTGCCGACGGAGACGGCGGCCGGCATCGCCTCGCCCTGGGCGTGCAGATAGCCGGCGTAGACACCGTCCGCGGGGATCGCGGTGTGCGGGAGCGTCTCGACGTTGGCGGTGGGGAAGCCCAGCTCGCGGCCGCGCTGGGCGCCGCGGACGACCACGCCCTCCACGCGGTGCGGGCGGCCCAGGATCTCCCGGGCGCCCGTGACCTCGCCCTCGGCGACCAGGCGGCGGGTCAGGGTCGACGAGAAGGGCTCTCCGCCGCCCGCCTCACCGGTGACGTAGAGGTCGACGACCTCCACCTCGAAGTCGTAGAGCTTGCCCTGCTCGGTGAGGAACTCCACGTTCCCCGCCGCCTTGTGGCCGAAGCGGAAGTTCGGGCCCTCGACGACCGCCTTGGCGTGCAGCCTGTCGACCAGCACCTTGACGACGAAGTCGGCCGGGGACAGCTTGGAGAACTCCGTGGTGAACGGGAGGACGAGCACCGCGTCCACGCCCAGCTCCGCCATCAGTTCCGCACGGCGGTGGTGCGGGGCGAGCAGCGGCGGGTGGCTGCCGGGGCGCACCACCTCGCTGGGGTGCGGGTCGAAGGTGACGACGACGGTGGGGACGCCCAGCTGCCGGCCGCGGTTCACGGCGTGCTCGATGATGAGCTGGTGGCCGCGGTGGACTCCGTCGTAGGAGCCGATGGTGACGACGCTGCGCCCCCAGTCCTGGGGGATGTCCTCCAAGCCACGCCAGCGCTGCACTGTGACCGCTCCTCGTCGAACCCGTGTCCGTGTTGTTCCGGTTGCCTTGTTGCGTTGCCGCTTCGGTTGTCCGCAGGTCTAAGGGTGCCATGCCCCGCGTTCCCCGCCCGCATCGGCATCGAGGCTGTGACGGGGCGCACGTTCCCGCGCCGCGTGGCTCAGGCGGGGACGGGCGCGCACGACAGGTTCTCGAGCGTCCGGCGGGCGCTGGGGCCCACCACCGCCGCCCAGTCCTGCGGGGTCTCGGTCAGCCAGCCGATCACCCGGACGGCGAAGCCCGGCAGGTGCCGGCCCAGATCCACCAAGGCACGGTCGAACACGGACGCGCCCTCGGGCGTGCGCACCAGGAGCAGTCCGACGCGGTGGACGAGGTCGCGGAGGTCCTCCTCGGCGGTGGGGGCCGCGGCACGCAGCACCGCGTCCAGCACGGCCGGGTCGTCCTCGTGGGCCAGGAGGAAGTCCAGAAGTTCCCGGCGCGGCGCGGGGTCGGCCGGAGCCCCGGGGGCCCGGGTGACCGCCCCGCGCGTGCGGGGGGTGGTGCCCGGGGCGGCCAGTACGCCGCCCAGGGCCGCGCGCAGCCGCGCCGGACCGTCCTCCAGGAGGCCGGTGATCAGGGCGAACAGCCCCGCTCGGGCCGCCGTTCCGGCCGGTGCGTGGTGCAGGCGCCGGTCCACGTACGCGGCCACCTGCCCCGCGAGGCCCGGCCGCCGCGCCACCGTCTCGCGGACCAGGGCGGCGACCCGGCGGGCGAGCGTGGTCGTGGTGACGTCGGCGACGGCGCGCAGCGCCTCGGCGGCGTCGGCGTCGGGGCCGCGTCGCAGCCGCTCGGCGAAGGCGGCGAGCACCGCCTCCGGGTGCGTGGTCAGGGCGGGGGCCAGCGCGCCGGGCGGCAGGTGCGGGTCGCCGGCCGCGAAGTGCCGCAGTGCCTGTGGCAGATGGCCGGCTCGGGTGTGCGGATCCCCTACGAGCAGGGCGAGCGCGGCGCCGTGCAGCGCCGAGTCCGCGGGCCGGGCGAGCACGGTGAGGGCGGCCCGGCGCAGCCGTTCCCGGTCGGCCTCGGTGCGCGTGTGCGGGGCGGTGCGCAGTGCGTGGGCGACGGCCGCGGCCCGCCGGTCCGGACGCTCGTCGTGCGCCCACCGGTCGACGGCCCGGCACAGCGCGGCCGGCTCCTCCTCGGCGAACACGGCCAGCAGTTCCTCGGCCCGCCGGTGCGCGCAGTCGGCCAGCACCTCGGTGAGGTCGTCCAGGGCACGGTCGCGGTGCGTGTACAGCAGCGCCTGGGCGGCCGTGGCCACGGTGGCGTGCGGGGCGCCGGGCAGCGGCCGCTCGTCGTCGAACCAGCCGGTCAGGTGCGGTTGTACGGCGGCGGGGTCGGCGGCCAGGAGGTGCGCGACGGCGTCGAGATAGCGGGTGGGCGCGGGGCCGGGGCGGCGGGCCCGCGGCCGGTGGGGCTCCTGGGACATCTGACGAGATGCGGAGGTCTCCTGTGAGTCGGTGTTCCGTGGGGCGCCGTCGGCGAGCAGGAGGCGCCGCAGCAGGTCGCAGCGGTCGGCGTCAGGCAGGTGCAGCGCGGTCCAGAAAGCGGGGCCGAAGCCGTGCGGCTGCGGCAGGTCGCACTGCGTGCGGACCACGATCCGCTCGGCCAGCAGCCGCAGCACACCGGTGTACGGCGACGCGTCCGGCACCCGCAGCAGCACACCGGCGAGCAGCCGGGACGCCCACCAGGAGTGCGGGTCGGTGTCCAGGGCGCACACCAGCTCCTCCAGCCGGACGGCCAGTCGGCGCGTGCCGTGCCGGCGGGCCAGCAGGAGCAGGGCCTGGACGACGGGGCCGATGCGGTGGTGCGGGACGGGCAGCGGATGACGCGGCTCACCGGGGATGTGCCGCCGGTGGACCAGGACCCGCAGGGCCTCGTCCAGATCGAGGTGGATGCCCTGGATCCAGTCGGCGAGTTCCTCGTGCGCGAAGCGGTAGCCGTCGCCGGCCGGGACGAGCAGGCCCTCGGCGAGGACGGCGGACGCCCAGCCGGTGCCGCCGCCGAGGTGGGCGGGCGCGGCACCCCACGGGAACACGGCCTCGAAGGTCTCCCGGTCCACCTCGCCTGGGCCCGGCCCGAGACTGCGGCGGGCGGCCTCGTGCACCTGACCGGAGACCCTGGCCGCGAGGCGCCGTACGGCGGTGCCGCGCACGCCGTTCTGCGCGGCGAGACGAACGGCGACGCGCAGGCACATCAGGTCCAGATGGGCCGCGAGGACGTCGGCGCGGTCGAGCCGGGGGTGGGCCGGGGCGTCGGGCAGGGCCGCGCGTACCTCCGCGAGGAGCCGCATGGTGAGGGGGTGGCGGGCGTCGGCGTCGACGAGGGCTCCGTCCGGGACGCCGTACCGGTCACGGGCTTCGCGGGCCTCCTCGGAGGTGAGGTCGCCGAGGCGCAGGCAGGGCGGGAGGCCGGGGCCGGCGTCGGGGCCGTGGTCGGCCGCAGCGGCGTCGCGGGTCGCGCCGGCGGTGCCGGGCGCGAGCGGGATGTGGAGCAGGTCCGGTGGGAACTGCGCCCCCGCGCCCTCCCAGTACTCCTCGCGGCAGGCCACCACCAGCCGCGCCCCCGTGCCGCGCAGCCACCGCGCGGTCCCCTCGGTCCACTCGGCGAGCCGGTGGGCCAGGGCGGAGGGCATCTCCTCGGCGCCGTCGAGCAGGAGCAGCAGCGGCCGGCCGTGGGCGCGGGCGAGGCGCGCGACGCGCTCCGGGGTGAGGTCGGTGAGCTGGGTCGGCAGGGGTGCCCGGGCCGCGGCGACGATCCGGGCCGCGCGGTCCAGCGCCCGGCGCGCCGCGTCGGCGATCGAGACATCGGCGCCGTCCAGATCGGCCCCGCGCAGCCAGATCGTCGGCGCGGGCGTGTCGCCGCGGGCCCTGCGCCCGGCGAGCGCCGCGAGTTCGGTCGTACGGCCGCTGCCGGGCGCGCCGACGAGCCCGAGCACGAGCGCCGGGCTCTCGCCGAACGCGCCCGACTCGCGGACGACGGCCGCCCGTTCGACGGGCTGTGCGGCAGGACCGGTCGGCGTGGAAGTGGGTGAGGCCCAGGAGACTGGTGAGGCCCATGAGGCCGACGGGGCCGGTGGCGCGGCTTGGCCGGGCTGCGGTGCGCGTACGGGGGCCGGTGCCGGTGTCGTCGGTTCGCCGGGGACCGGGGTGGAGGCGTCCCGGCCCGGAGCCGCTGCCTGGGCGGGATGTGAGTCCGCGGCCGTATCGGCCGGCCGCACGGCATCGCCGGGGGGCGGGCAGGCGGCAGCCCGGCGCGGCGATGGCGGCCGGGGCGTGCCGGGCTCGGGAGCCGACGGGTCCGTGACCGTCAGGCCGGTCGGTGCCGCCTCGCCGGGCCGGCGGCCGGGGCTCGCCGTGGGCCCGGCCAGGGCGGACGTGGACGTGGGCTGATGACGCCGGAGGTTGCTCGGGGAGGGGTCCGCAGACGGTGCGTGGTGCGGGAGGGCCCGCTGGGGGCCGTCCTGGACCAGCGAGGTGGCCGTGAGTTCGAGCAGACCCGCCAGGTTGAGGTCGGGGCCGTAGGCGGGAACCGTGGCCGCGTTGCGGGCGAGCAGATCGGCGAGCGGGTGTCCGGCGGTGCCGTCCGCCTCTGTCCGGGCGGGGCCGAGGGCGAAAGGGCGCAGCGGCACCGCGAAGCCGGTGTCGCGGTGTCCGCTTCGCAGCGCCGTACCGAGGACGGCGACCACGGTGCCGGTCGCCAGGTCGAGCACCGGTCCCCCGGCCGCCCCGCCGCCCAGCCGGAGCGCGTCCCGGCCCGCCGTGCCGATCGCCAGGTCCAAGGCGCCGTCCAGGAGATGGAAGCGGTCCGTGGCCGTGTACGTCACGGTGGCCGTCCCCAGCACCCGGGCCTCGCGCCAGCCGCCGGCCGCGATCCGGACGTAGGCGCCGGTCTCGGCACCGTCCCGCACGGTGACGGGCAGCGGCTCCAGGCCGAGTCCCTCGGTCCGGACGAGCGCCAGGTCCAGCTCGGGCAGCGGGGTCACGTCGGCGGCGGTCACCACGCAGGACCGGTCGCCGGCCCCCGCGACATGGAGCACGAGGCGGGCGAGTCCGTCGACGGCCTCGTGACTGGTGATCACCGTGCCGTGGTGGTCGGCCGCGAAGCCGGTGCCTCGGGGCCGCCCCGCCAGGTCGCGCACGCGGACCAGGGAGGCGTCCAGGAGGCGGTCACGGGCCGCGGCGGCGTCCCGCCGCGCGGTCGTGGCCGCCGGCTCCGGACCGGTGCGGGCCGCGCGGACCGCGGCCTGCCGGCCGGGGCCGCTCCCGGGAGTCCGTGCCGCCATGGTCCATCCTCCCCGCCCGTGCCGTCGTACGGCTGTGCCCTCCCTCTTCGGCGGTGGGCACGATTCGACGGTAGGCACCGAATGATCAGCGGGAAAGATCGCGTGGCGAACGCGCCCCCTTGCACTCCCTCGGTTCACTCCGAGCGCCCGCACGGTCGGGTGAATAGCCGAGGCCGGCTGGATACACCCTAGGGGTGGGGGAACCGAGGGGGGACCGTGGAGCGGCGGCGTGGAACACCCCGTGTCCGCCGCTCCACGGGCAGAGATCCACTCGGTGCGTCAGCCGAAGACGGCCAGGCTCTTGGCCTTGCCCCGGTGCTCCTCCACGAGCGCCAGGAACCGGCCCTCGGGGCCGAAGACGGCCACGGCGCGGGCGCCCGCGTACTCCTCGGGCATCTCCAGCCGTACGCCGTTGGTGAGGAGCTTGGCCCGCCGGGCGTCGACGTCCCAGCGCGGGAAGGCGGCCGCGGCGGCCTCGGCGATCGGCATGACGGTCAGCTCCTGCTGGAGCTGGTCCAACGTCTTCGCGGCGTCCAGCTTGTACGGCCCCACCCGGGTCCGGCGCAGGGCGGTGAGGTGGCCGCCGACACCGAGGTCGGCACCCAGGTCGCGGGCGAGGGCGCGGATGTAGGTGCCGGAGGAGCAGACCACCGACACCACCAGGTCGAGCACGGGGGTGCCGTCCTCGGCCACGGCGTCCCGGATGTCGTACACCGTGAACGAGGAGACCGTCACCGGGCGGGCCGGGATGTCGAACTCCTCGCCCTCCCTGGCCCGCTTGTACGACCGCACGCCGTTGATCTTGATGGCGCTGACCCGGGACGGCACCTGCATGATGTCGCCGGTCAGCTTGGCGATGGCGGTGTCGACGGCCTCCCTGGTGACCTTGGAGGCGTCGGTGGAGGAGGTGATCTCCCCCTCGGCGTCGTCGGTGACCGTGTTCTGGCCGAGCCGGACGGTGCCGAGGTACTCCTTCTCGGTCAGCGCGAGGTGGCCGAGGAGCTTGGTGGCCTTCTCCACTCCGAGGACGAGCACGCCGGTCGCCATCGGGTCGAGCGTGCCGGCGTGGCCGACGCGGCGGGTCTTGGCGATCCCGCGCATCTTGGCGACGACGTCGTGCGAAGTGAAGCCCGACGGCTTGTCGACGATGACAAGGCCGTCGGGCGGGGTGGGCTTGCTGGTCATTCGGTGGTGTCGTCCGTCTCGTCGGTGTCGTCCTCGGAACCCGGCTTCCGGTACGGGTCGGCTCCACCGGCGTACGCGGCGCCCGCGGACGCCTCGCGCACCTTGGCGTCGGACTGCCGGGCCTTGTCGAGGAGGTCCTCGATGGTCCGGGCGGTGTCCGGAAGGGCGTCCGCGACGAAGGTGAGGGTCGGAGTGAACTTCACTCCGGCGGCCCGGCCGACCTCGGAGCGCAGGATGCCCTTGGCGCTCTCCAAGCCGGCGGCGGCGGCCTTCCGCTCCTCGTCGTCGCCGTAGACCGTGTAGAAGACGGTCGCCTCCCGCAGGTCACCCGTGACCCGGGTGTCCGTGATGGTGACGTGCGAACCGAGCCGCGGGTCCTTGATCCCGCGCTGCAGCTTCTGGGCCACCACCTCTCGGATGAGGTCCGCCAGCCTTTTCGCCCGCGCGTTGTCGGCCACTGGTCCGTCTCCCGTTCTTTCCTGTCATGGTGCTGTGGTCTGGTCGTCGGTCGTCAGTCGTCTTCGCCGTGGAAGCGCCGCCGTACGGACAGCAGCTCCACCTCGGGGCGGCCGGCGACCAGCCGTTCGCATCGGTCGAGTACGTCTGTCAGGTGCGCCGCGTCGCCTGAGACCGCGGCGAGCCCGATGATCGCTCGCCGGTAGAGGTCCATGTGGTCCACCTCCGCCGCGCTCACCGCGTACTTGCGCTGGAGCTCGGCGACGATCGGGCGGACGACGGAACGCTTCTCCTTCAGCGAGTGGACGTCGCCGAGGAGCAGGTCGAAGGACAGAGTCCCCACGTACATGTGTGTAACCGGTTCACCCGCCGGTACGGGGTCGATGGCCCCTTCAGCCGTGCGGCCGGGGACATCAAGAAACGGTACCGCGTACCTGCCGATGACTCGACAGGGTTTCGGCGCCGTGGGTGCGGCCGCCGGCCGGGGGTTCCGCCCCGGCAACGGCCGGCCGGCCGGCGGAACCTGGTTCCGTCGGCCGGCCGGTACCACCGGGGCGTTACGCCCGCGGCTTCTCGCGCATCTCGTACGTCGCGATGACGTCGTCGACCTTGATGTCGTTGAAGTTTCCGAGGTTGATACCACCCTCGAAGCCTTCGCGGATCTCGGTGACGTCGTCCTTGAAGCGACGCAGACCCTCGATGGTGAGGTTCTCCGCGATGACCTTGCCGTCGCGCAGCAGGCGGGCCTTGGTGTTCCGCCTGACCTCGCCGGAGCGGATGAGGACACCCGCGATGTTGCCCAGCTTGGACGAGCGGAAGACCTCGCGGATCTCCGCCGTGCCGAGCTCGACCTCCTCGAACTCCGGCTTGAGCATGCCCTTGAGGGCCGCCTCGATCTCCTCGATCGCCTGGTAGATGACCGAGTAGTAGCGGACGTCCACGCCCTCGCGCTCCGCCATCTGCTGGGCACGTCCGGCAGCGCGGACGTTGAAGCCGATGACGATCGCGTCGGAGCCCATGGCCAGGTCGATGTCGGACTCCGTGACCGCACCGACGCCGCGGTGCAGGACGCGGATGTCGACCTCTTCGCCGACGTCCAGCTGGAGCAGGGAGGACTCCAGCGCCTCGACCGAACCAGAAGCGTCGCCCTTGATGATCAGGTTCAGCTGCTGGACCTCGCCGGCCTTCAGCACCTTGTCCAGGTCCTCCAGGGACACGCGGCGCGTGCGCTTGGCGAACGCGGCGTTCCGCTCGCGGGCGGCGCGCTTCTCCGCGATCTGGCGGGCCGTACGGTCCTCCTCGACCACGAGGAAGTTGTCACCCGCACCCGGGACGTTGGTCAGGCCCAGGACCTGGACCGGCGTCGACGGGCCGGCCTCGGCGACGTTGTTGCCGTTGTCGTCGAGCATGGCGCGGACTCGGCCGTAGGCGTCGCCGACGACCATGGTGTCGCCCACGCGGAGCGTGCCTCGCTGGACGAGGACCGTGGACACGGCACCACGGCCGCGGTCCAGGCGGGACTCGATCGCGATGCCCTGTGCGTCCTGGTTGGGGTTCGCACGCAGGTCCAGCGCCGCGTCCGCGGTGAGGACGACGGCCTCCAGGAGGCTGTCGATGTGCAGACCCTGCTTGGCGGAGATGTCGACGAACATGGTGTCGCCGCCGTACTCCTCGGCCACCAGGCCGTACTCGGTCAGCTGACCGCGCACCTTGGTCGGGTCCGCGCCCTCGACGTCGATCTTGTTGACCGCGACCACGATCGGCACCTCGGCCGCCTTGGCGTGGTTCAGGGCCTCGACCGTCTGCGGCATGACGCCGTCGTTGGCCGCGACGACCAGGATGGCGATGTCCGTCGACTTCGCACCGCGGGCACGCATGGCGGTGAACGCCTCGTGACCCGGGGTGTCGATGAAGGTGATCGCCCGGCCCTCGCCGTTGACCTCGGTCGCGACCTGGTAGGCACCGATGTGCTGGGTGATGCCACCGGCCTCGCCCGCGATGACGTTCGTCTTGCGGATCGCGTCGAGCAGTCGGGTCTTACCGTGGTCGACGTGACCCATGACGGTCACCACCGGCGGACGGACGACCAGGTCCTCCTCGGTGCCCTCGTCCTCGCCGAACTCGATGTCGAAGGACTCGAGCAGCTCGCGGTCCTCTTCCTCCGGGCTGACGATCTGAACGGTGTAGTTCATCTCGCCGGCCAGCAGCTGCAGCGTCTCGTCGGAGACGGACTGCGTGGCCGTGACCATCTCGCCCAGGTTCAACATGACCGCGACGAGCGACGCCGGGTTGGCGTTGATCTTCTCCGCGAAGTCGGTGAGCGACGCACCGCGCGACAGGCGAATGGTCTCGCCGTTGCCGCGAGGCAGCATCACGCCGCCGACCGACGGGGCCTGCATGGCCTCGTACTCCTGACGGCGCTGCCGCTTCGACTTGCGGCCACGCCGGGCCGGACCGCCGGGACGGCCGAAGGCGCCCTGCGTGCCGCCACGGCCACCGGGACCACCCGGACGACCACCGAAGCCGGGACGGCCACCGCCGCCACCGAAGCCACCGCCACCGGGGCCACCGCCACCGGGACGGCCGGCGAAGCCGCCGCCACCGCCCGGACGACCGCCGCCGCCACCGGGACGGCCGGCGAAGCCGCCGCCGGGACGACCGGCGCCGCCGGGACGGCCCGCACCGCCCGGACCGCGGCCACCGGGGCCGGGGCGCGGGCCGGCAGCGGGACGCTGCGGCATCATGCCGGGGTTCGGACGGGGACCGGCCGGGCCGGGACGCGGACCGCCCTGCGGACGGGGCATCGAGCCCGGGGTCGGGCGCGCACCGCCCGGAGCCTGCGGACGCGGACCGCCGCCCTGGGCGCCGGGCGCCTGCGGACGGGGACCGGCACCGCCGGGCCGCGGGCCCTGCGGACGCGGCGCCTGCGGGCGCGCCATGCCGGTGGAGCCACCGGAGGTGAAGGGGTTGTTGCCCGGGCGCGGACCGGCCGGGCGGGCACCCGGACGCGCGCCCTGGCCACCGGGACGCTGGGCGCCCTGGCCGGGACGGCCTGCCTGGCCCTGGCCGCCGGGACGGCCGGCACCGGGCTTGGGGGCACCGGGACGGGCGCCGGGGCGCGGACCCTGCGCGGCGGCCGGGGACGGAGCCGACGGCGGAGCGGTGAACTCCGGGGTGGTCGGCGCGGCCGGGGCCGGACGCGGCGCGGGCTTGGGGCCCGGCACCGGGCGCGGGCCGGGGGCCTGCGCGGGCGCGGCAGGAGCCGCCGGCGGCTGCGCCGCGGCGGGCTTGGGGGCGGCCGGCGGCTTCGGGGCAGCCGGACGGTCCCCCGCTGCCTTGACGGCGCGGGAGGGGCCCCCAGCCTGCGCCGGGGACGGCGCGGCGGGCCTGGGGGCGGCCTTCTTCGGGGCACCCGGCTTCGCGGCGGACCTGCCGCCACCGTTGCCCTGCTGGAAGGCGTCAGTCAGTTTGCGTACTACAGGCGCCTCGATCGTCGAGGACGCCGATCGGACGAATTCACCGAGTTCCTGGAGCTTGGCCATGACGACCTTGCTCTCCACACCGAACTCCTTGGCGAGTTCGTAGACCCGGACCTTAGCCACTTCGCTCCTTTGAGGTCCGGGTTGCGGCCGGACCGTCGCTAGTTCATGGGCGTACTCATCGCGTACTCATCGAGTGCTCATCGCAATCTCGACCTGCTTTCGACTCGCGAGGTACCAGGCCGCACGGGGTTCCGTACGACACGTCTTCCTTACCGTGTTGCCTGCTCGGCAACTGTTGCCCGCTCGACGTACCGGCGCAACGCCTTTGTGTCGAGCGCTCCCGGGGCGCGCAACGCCCGCGTGAGCACCCGGCGGCGCACCGCCTGGTCGAGACAGACCAGGGCGGGGTGTACATACGCACCCCGGCCGGGCAGCGTACCGCGAGGATCAGGGACGCACGCGTCCTTGATCGCCACGATGCGCAGCAGATCTGTCTTGGCCGCTCGTTCCCGGCACCCCACACAGGTGCGTTCAGGGCATGCTCGGGCCTCGGTCCGGCCAGACACTGCTAAGTCTACCTCCCCGTACGCACCTCACCCCTTTGGGGCAGGAATCGAACGGTTGTTGTTATGACGGCGTCAGCACTGTGCGGTCCGGATCTATTCCCGGACCGCACAGCTCGATCCGACCCGGTCCGGCCGCTCCGCGCGGCGGTTCGGCCCGGCTCTACTCGGCGGTCTGCTCGGTGTCCGGGCGGATGTCGATGCGCCAGCCGGTGAGCCGGGCGGCGAGGCGGGCGTTCTGGCCCTCCTTGCCGATCGCCAGCGACAGCTGGTAGTCCGGCACGGTCACCCGGGCCGACCGGGCCGCCATGTCCACGACCTCCACCTTGGAGACCCGGGCCGGGGACAGCGCGTTCGCCACCATCTCGGCCGGGTCGTCCGACCAGTCCACGATGTCGATCTTCTCGCCGTTCAGCTCGCCCATGACGTTGCGCACCCGGCCGCCCATGGGGCCGATGCAGGCGCCCTTGGCGTTCAGGCCCGAGCGGGTGGAGCGCACGGCGATCTTCGTACGGTGACCGGCCTCACGGGCGATCGCGGCGATCTCGACGGAGCCGTCCGCGATCTCCGGCACCTCCAGGGCGAAGAGCTTCTTCACCAGGTTGGGGTGCGTACGCGAGAGCGTCACCGAGGGGCCGCGCACCCCCTTGGCCACCCGGACGACGTACGACCTCAGGCGCATGCCGTGCGGGTAGGTCTCGCCGGGGACCTGCTCCTGCACCGGCAGGATGGCCTCCAGCTTGCCGATGTCGACGAGCACGTTCTTCGGGTCGCGCCCCTGCTGGACCACGCCGGTGACGATGTCGCCCTCGCGGCCGGCGTACTCGCCGAGCGTCGCGTCGTCCTCGGCGTCGCGCAGCCGCTGCAGGATGACCTGCTTGGCGGTGGTGGCGGCGATACGGCCGAAACCGGACGGGGTGTCGTCGAACTCGCGGGGCTCCTGCCCCTCTTCGAGGTCCTCCGGGTCCTCCTTCGCCCACACGGTCACATGCCCGGTCTCCCGGTTGAGCTCCACGCGCGCGTGGCGGCGGCTTCCCTCGGTGCGGTGGTAGGCGATGAGGAGGGCCGACTCGATCGCCTCGACGAGCAGGTCGAAGGAGATCTCCTTCTCCCGGACCAAGCCCCGCAGGGCGCTCATGTCGATGTCCACGGCTACGCCTCCTCCTCTTCCTTCATGTCCTTCTTGTCCTTGCGGTTGAACTCGACCTGCACGCGCGCCCTGGTCACGTCCGGGAAGCCGAGTCTGCGGGTGGTGGCCTTGCGGCCCTTGACCCCGGGCACTTCGAGGTCGAGGCCTTCGTCGTCGACCATCAGGATCCTGGCCACCAGCTCGCCGCCCTCGGCCAGCTGGAACTTCACCAGCCGGCCGGTGGCGCGCAGGTAGTGCCGGTGTTCGGTGAGGAGGCGCTCCGCGCCCGGGGTGCCGACCTCGAGGGTGTACTCCCCCTCGCCCATCGCGTCCGTCTCGTCGAGCTTCGCCGAGAGCGCGCGGCTCACATCGGCGATCTGGTCCAGGTCGGCCCCGGTGTCGGAGTCGACGACGACGCGCAGCACACGCTTGCGTCCGACGGAGTCCACGGCGATCTCTTCGAGATCCAGGCCCTGGGATGCGACGAGCGGTTCCAGCAGTTCTCGCAGCCTCTCGCTCTGGGTGGTGCTCATCCGGGTGACTCCTCGGCCGCGTGTGCTGTTGTGGGATGGTCGCGTGTCTGGTCAAAGGGTATCCGCTTCCAGGGGGTGTTGCCGTCCACCTGGCAGGGGTGGTGCCGCTGAGTCCTGCCCGTGGGGTGCGCGGGTACGGTGATCACGGGCCAGGGCCTGTTCGAGAGTCCCTGGCCGCGCTTCCCGCTCCGTTCCGTACGCACCCGAGGACGTCTGCCGTGCCGTTCCCCTCACCCTCGCGCGCCGCCGCCGGGCCGCGCAGAAGGAGCCTGCTCGCCTCGGCGGCGGGAGGCGCCCTGCTCGTGGGCTGCTCCGCCGGAGGCCTCGTGGGCTGCTCCGCCGGGGGCGACGACTCCGGCGGGGCGGGCAGCGGTCCGTCGCTCGCCGACCGGGTCCGCGCGGGTGCGGCCCGGGACAGTCAGGGGCTGGTGCGGCGGTACGACGCCGTGCTCGCCGCGCATCCCGCGCTCGCGGAGCGGCTGCGGCCGCTGCGGGCGGAGGTGGTACGGCATGTGGCCGCCTTCGGCGGGGCCGGGCCGGAGTCGCCCACGGCGTCGTCCACGGCCTCGTCGCCGGCGGGTACGGCCCCGCCGGCACCCTCCGGGACGGAGGGGACCGAGGCGGCGGCCGCAGCGGAGGGGTCCGAGGGACCTTCCGCCACCCCCGCGGCGCCGTCCGCGGTGCCCGCGAGGCCGAAGGACGCCCTCGCCGGACTCGCCGCCGCCGAACGGTCGCTCGCCGACCGGCGGACGGCCGCGCTGCTGGAGGTGCCGGGCGAACTGGCGCGGCTGCTGGCCTCGGTGGCGGCGGCCGGGGCGGCGCACGCGTATCTGCTGACGAACGAGGACGACGGGGACCGGGACAAGTGAGCGCGGCGACGGAACAGCGGCTCAAGGCACTCCAGGCCGCGCTGGCCGCGGAGCACGCGGCCGTGTACGGCTACGGCGTGGTCGGTGGCCGGATCCGCAGGGAGCGGCGCGCGGACGCCCGGGCGGCGTACGACGCCCACCGGGCGCGGCGGGACGCGCTGGTGCGCGAGGTGCGGGACCTGGGCGCCCGGCCGGTGGCCGCGGCGGCGGGTTACGCGCTGCCGTTCCCGGTGCCGGACTCGGCCGCGGCGGTCCGGTTCGCCGCCGAGCTGGAGGACCGGGTGGCCGGGGTCTACTCCGACCTGGTGCGGGCCTGCGACGGCGAGCGGCGGCGCGAGGCCGCCGGGGCGCTGCGGGAGGCGGCGGTCCGGGCGGTGCGCTGGCGCGGCGAGAGCGTAGCCTTCCCAGGTCTCGCCGAACGGGCGGGGGCCGGTACGGCGTCGTCCGGCAGCCCGTCGGCGACCCCGGCGCGGTGAGACGGACGGTCGGCGCACACCGGCGATGCAGGAGGCGCCCCGGCGCACGGCGACAGGAAACACGTCCACGCGTGCACGCGTGGCGTACGGCGGTCCAGGAAGGAACGACTCGCGCATGGCTTTCGAACCGCCGCAGCGGCTGGTGCGGGCGCTCGGTGAGACGGCACCGGACGGTGACGACTGGTTGGAGAAGCTGCCCGAGTTCGCGGGGCAGGCCGTCGCGGCCGGTGAGTTGACCGCCGAGCGGGTGCAGGTGCCCGGCGGGCGCAGCAGTCTGGTGGTCCTGGTGCGCAGGGCGGACGGGACTCCGGCGGTGCTGAAGCTGGCGCCGCCCCGGGCCCGCCCGGAGAGCGAGCGGGCGGCGCTGGCGCACTGGGCCGGGCGGGGTGCCGTACAGCTTCTGGCGGCGGACCTGGGCGAGGGGGCGCTGCTGCTGGAGCGGCTGCACCCGGACGTCTCGGTGCGGTCGCTGCCGGAGGCGCGGGCGCTGCTGGAAGCGGCGGGCACGCTGCGGCGGCTGTGGGTGGAGCCCCCGGAGGGCGAACTGGCGCACCCCTTCGAGACGGTCGAGGAGCGGACCGGGCGGCAGGCCGGGGCGATGCGCACGAGCGCGCGGACGGACGACGAGGTCGCACCGCTGGTCGACGCGGCGCTCGCGGCCCGCGGGGAGCTGCTGGCCGCGCCGCCCGAGCGGCTGCTGCTGCACGGCACGTTCCGGCAGAGCAAGGTGCTGGCCGGGGACCGGATGCCGTGGCTGGCCGTGGGGCCCGATCCGGTGGTCGGGGAGACCGCCTTCGACCTGGCGCGGCTGGTCCGCGACCGGGTGGAGGACCTGATCGCCTCACCGTCCGGGCCGGCCACCACCCGGCGCCGGATCAAGCGGCTGGCCGAGTCCCTGGAGGTCGACCAGGACCGCCTGCGGGGGTGGACGCTGTTCCGGGCGGTGGAGTCGGGGGTGCGGGCCCGCCGGGTGGGACGCCGGAAGGACGCCGAACTCCTGCTGGAGTTCGCGTCCTGGCTGTGAGGCAGGGCCGGCGTCCGTCTGCGGGTGCGCCCGGGCCGGCCGTGCGGCACCCCGCGCCCGGCGGTGCGGGGCACCTCTGCCACGCTCGGAGCGCTCGCGGGGGAGCACCCCCACCCCACCCGTGCCGCCCCGGGAACACCTCCCAGGCGTCGAGCACTGGGGAGGCACGACTGCCCGCGGCGACGCCGGCCGTCAGGCCGTGAGGCGGGCGATCGCCTCGGCCACCGGGAGTTCCTCGCGTTCGCCGGTGCGGCGGTCCTTCAGTTCCACGACGCCCTCGCCCGCGCGCCGGCCGGCCACCAGGATCTGCGGCACGCCGATCAGCTCCGCGTCGGTGAACTTCACGCCCGGGGAGACACCGGCGCGGTCGTCGACGAGGACGCGGACGCCCGCGGCGGCCAGCTTCTGCGACACCTCGAGCGCCAGCTCGGTCTGCAGGGCCTTGCCCGCGGCGACCACGTGCACATCGGCCGGGGCGACCTCCTTGGGCCAGACCAGGCCGTGCTCGTCGGCGTGCTGCTCGGCGAGCGCCGCGACCGCGCGGGAGACGCCGATGCCGTAGGAGCCCATGGTGACCCGGACGGGCTTGCCGTTCTGGCCGAGGACGTCGAGCTTGAGGGCGTCGGTGTACTTGCGGCCGAGCTGGAAGATGTGGCCGATCTCGATGGCACGGTCGAGCTTGAGGCCGGTGCCGCACTTCGGGCAGGGGTCGCCGTCCCGCACGACCACGACGTCCACGTACTCGTCGACCTCGAAGTCGCGCCCGGCGACCACGTTCTTCGCGTGCGTGTCCTCCTTGTTGGCGCCGGTGATCCACGCGGTGCCCGGCGCGACGCGCGGGTCGGCGACGTACTTCACCTTGGCCAGGCCCTGCGGGCCGACGTAGCCGCGGACCAGGTCGGCGCGGCCGACGAAGTCCTCCTCGGTGACCATCTCGACCACGGCCGGGGCGAAGTGCGCCTCGAGCTTGCCCATGTCGACCTCGCGGTCGCCGGGCACGCCGACGGCGACGATCTCGCCGTCCACCTTGACCAGGAGGTTCTTCAGGGTCGCGGAGGCGGGGACGCCGAGGGAGGCGGCCAGGGTCTCGATGGTGGGGGTGTCGGGGGTCGGGATGTCCTCGGCAGCGGGCACCCCGGAGGCGTCGACCGGCTTCACCTCGTACGTGATCGCCTCGGTGTTGGCGGCGAAGTCGCCGTTCGGGCAGTCGGCGAAGACGTCCTCACCAGCCTCGGCCGGGGCGAGGAACTCCTCGGACTTCGAGCCGCCCATCGCGCCCGCGGTGGCCGCGACGATGCGGTAGTCCAGGCCGAGACGCGCGAAGACGCGCTGGTAGGCCTGGCGGTGCAGGGCGTAGGACTCGGCGAGGCCCTCGTCGGCGAGGTCGAAGGAGTAGGAGTCCTTCATCAGGAACTCGCGGCCGCGCAGGATACCGGCGCGGGGCCGGGCCTCGTCGCGGTACTTGTTCTGGATCTGGTAGAGGATGACCGGCAGGTCCTTGTAGGAGGACGCCTGGTCCTTCACCAGCAGGGTGAAGATCTCCTCGTGGGTGGGGCCGAGGAGGTAGTCGCCGCCCTTGCGGTCCTTCAGACGGAACAGCTCGCCGCCGTACTCGTCCCAGCGGCCGGTCGCCTCGTAGGGCTCCCGGGGCAGCAGGGCCGGCAGCAGCACCTCCTGCGCGCCGATCGCGTCCATCTCCTCGCGGACGATCCGCTCGACGTTCGCCAGGACCTTCTTGCCCAGCGGCAGCCAGCTCCAGACGCCCGCGGCGGTGCGGCGGACGTAACCGGCGCGGACCAGCAGCTTGTGGCTGAGGACCTCGGCGTCCGCCGGGTCGTCGCGCAGAGTCTTCGCCATCAACTGGGACATGCGCTGGACCGGTGCGTTCGCCATCGTTCTCGTACTCCTGCCGGATGCGGGTCCCCCCGCTCGAGCGGCGCCCGGAGTGGGGGAAGGTGATGGCTAGGAGGTTAGCCGGGTGGGCTGCGGCGGTGGAAATCCGTTTAGCCGCGACCGCCCGTCCGGCGGCGCAGCGGCAGCGGGGCGCCCATCACGGCGTAGGGCTTCGGCGCGCTGGGGAAGAAGACCTGCCGGACCAGGTCCACGTAGCCGAGGGAGTGGTAGAGGCCGCGGGCCGGGCTGTCGGTGTCGATCGCGGAGAGGATCGAGCGGGGCTCGTCGGCGGTGTCGGTGATGGCGGTGATCAGGGCGCGCCCGATGCCGCGGTTCTGGTGCCGGGGGTGGACGTGCAGTTCGGTGATGACGAAGGAGTCGTCGAGCCAGTCCTCGTGGCCGCGGGCGCGCAGATACGGTTCGACGACGGTGGACCACCAGTGGGTGCGGTCGTTGGGCATGCCGTAGACGAACCCGGCGAGCCGCCCGTCGGCGGTGGTGGCGCCCAGCGCGCGGGCGCCCCGGCAGGTCATGTGGCGCAGCACGATCTGGCGGCGTACGGCGACCTCGTCCGGACCGAGTCCGAAGGCGACGGCCTGCACGGCGAGCGCCTCGTCGACGCGGGCCGGGAGGTCGAGCGGTCCGATCACGACGTCGTCGGGGCGGTGGAGGCCGTGACCGGGAAAGTGCACCATGCCGGGGAGACTACCCGGCATGCACCGGCCCCAGAACAGCCCGGCGACGCGCGGCCGGAACACCGGGCGCGGGAAGCGGCCACGGCAGCGGCAGGCACGGAAAGCCGCGGCCGGAACAGCGGGCGCAGACTGCCGTGGTTCAGAACAGCACGCTCATGAACGCCCCGACCTCCTGGAAGCCCACGCGCAGGTACGTCCGCCGGGCGGTCGTGTTGAAGTCGTTGACGTAGAGGCTGACCACCGGGGCGACGTCGGCCAGGGCGTAGCGCAGCACCGCCGCCATGCCGGGAGCCGCGAGGCCCCGTCCCCGGTACTCCGGCGCGACCCAGACGCCCTGGATCTGGCAGGCCCGGTCGGCCGCCGCGCCGATCTCCGCCTTGAACACGACCTTGCCGTGCTCGTCGAGGCGGGCGAAGGAGCGGCCGGAGCCGACGAGTTCGGCGACCCGGGCCTGGTAGAGCAGGCCGCCGTCCCCGGCGAGCGGGGAGACGCCGACCTCCTCGGTGAACATCGCCACGCAGGCCGGCATGATCGTCTCCATCTCGTCCTTGCGGACGCGGCGGACCAAGGGGTCCGGGGCGATGTCGGCCGGCATGCGATCGGTGACCATGAGCGGCTGGTGGGCGCGCACCTCGCGGGCGGGTCCCCAGCTGGGTTCGAGCAGCCGCCACAGCTGGGTGGTGGGTTCGGCGGGGCCGACGATGGAGGAGCAGCGGCGGCCGGCGCGCCGGGCGCGGTCGGCGAAGGCGCGTACGGCGCGCGGGGTGGCGCAGATCGGGACGAGGTTGGCGCCCGCGTAGCACAGGGATGTCAGCATGCCGTCCTCGTACCAGCCCCACATCTCACCGCCGAGCCGCCACGGGTCGAGGCCGGCGACCTGGACCCGGGACAGCACGAAGGCGTTCGCGACCGGCTCGCGGTCGAGGACGGCGAGCGCCGCGTCCAGGTCGCTCGGTTCGAGCACCCGTGAGGTGGTCTGGGTCAACACGTGTGGGGGCCTCATGCTGGGGTTCCGCTGATCTCCGCACTGTACCTGGCGAATCCGGGCGGCGCCGCCCCCCGTGGATGCCGGGCCACTGCCCCTGGAATGTGGCAGTTCGTACTGTTTTGGGTATGCGTTTTTCAGGCGCAGGCTTGGTCAGGCGCGGCTTGCTGATTGCGGTGATCACGGTGGCATCTCGCCGGACGACGGTCCGGGACGACGAGGGGGGTGGAGCCATGAACGCGGCGAGCGCGGCACTGGAGCCGGCCTTCCCCCTCGCGGTCCTGCGCGACCTGGGCATCGGCGTCTTCACCATCGACACCGAGGGCCGCATCACGTACGTCAACCCGTGGGCCGAGCGGCTCCTGGACCGGCCTGCGGAGCGGATGCTCGGCGACGACGCCCACGACCTGCTGCACCGGCGCCCCGACGGCAGCCCGGTGCCGCGCGAGGAGTGCCTGATGCGGACCCCGCTGGAGGACGGCCGGTCCGCCCTGCAGGGCAGCGAGGAGTACTTCCTGCGCGGCGACGGCACCACCGTGCCGATCATCTGGGCGACCACTCCTTTGCTGGTCGGGGGCCGCCGGGCCGGGCTGGTGGTCGTCTTCGACGACTTCAGCATGTATCGCGCGGCCGAGGAGCAGGCCGCCGCCCATACCGCGGCCCTGGAGGCGCTGACGGCCCGGCTGAACCTGCTGGCGGACGTCTCCTCGATGCTGATGTCCAGCCTGGACGCCTCCGGGCGGATGCGCCGGCTGCTGCGGGTGCTGGTCCCGGGGCTGGGCGACTGGGCGGCGGTGGCCCTGTGCTCCGAGCGGTCCGGGACGCTGGAGCGGGTCGCCGTCCGCTCTCCCGGGCATCCGCGCCGGGCCCGGCGGCTGGAGGGGTCGCTGCCGCTGCTGTCCTCCGCCACCCGCGAGGCGGTGGAGCGCGTCATCGCCGCCGACGAGCCCGTGGTGCTGACCGCCGAGGAGCTGCTCGATCCGCAGGCCCCGCTCGCCGCGACGCACGGGAAGCTGTTCGAACGGCTCGGCGGCCACTCGGCCGTGGTGGTGCCGCTGTGCGCCCGCCGGAACCGCTACGGGATGCTGACGGTGGGGCGCGCCGGGGACTCGCCCGCCCCGGCCAAGGCCGAGATCCGGCTGCTCGCCGACATCGGGCGCCGGGTGGGGCTGGTGCTGGACAACACCCGCCTTTACCAGGAGCAGCGCAACGTCGCCGAGACCATGCAGCGCCAGCTGCTGGCCCCGCTCCCGCAGGTGGACCATCTGCGGATGGCGGCCCGCTATCTGCCCGCGCAGAGCGCCATGGAGATCGGCGGCGACTGGTACGACGCGTTCCTGCTCGCCGAGGGCGTGATGGCCCTGGTGATCGGCGATGTGGTCGGCCACGATCTGAAGGCCGCCGCGCACATGGCGGAGGTGCGCAACATGCTGCGCGCCCTGGCGTGGGACCACCAGAAGCCACCCAGCCTGATCATGCGCCGCCTGGACGAGGCGGTGACGAACACCAGTGACGCGCCCATGGCCACGCTCGTCTTCGCGCGGATCGAGGGTCCCGTGGGCGGCCCGTGGCGGCTGAACTGGGTCAACGCCGGGCATCCGCCGCCGCTGCTGATCACCCGGGACGGCGACACCCGGTTCCTGACCGCCGGGCACGGCCCGCTGATCGGGATGAGCGCCACCCTGCACCTCGGCCTGAGCTGGCCGGACGCCTACGAGTACCTTCCGCCCGAGTCCACGCTGCTGCTCTACACCGACGGTCTGGTGGAGAGCCGCGGCCGGCCCATCGACCTGGGCATGGCCACTCTCCGCCACCACGCGTCGGTGCTGGCCCGGCGGCTGACCGAGAAGACGGTGGACGACTTCTGCGACGCGCTGCTGGAGCGCGTCAGGCCCAGCGGCGACGACGCGGCCCTGCTCGCGCTGCGGCTGCCGGCGATCGGCGCGGGCGCTCCCGGCGACCTGAGCCCGCCGCCGCCCCCGCAGTCGCCGTTCACCAGTCCGGCCACCCCGGACCGGGCCGCGCCCGGCTCCGTCCAGGAGGACGCTCCGGTGGAGGACCCGACGCGCCGCGCGCGGGAGGAGTGAGCATATCGGGAGCGCGGAGCCGGGCCGGTGCGCCGTACGGGGCTCAGCCCGCCGCCGTGTACGGGGCTCAGCCCGCCGCCGTGTACGGGGCTCAGCCCGCGACCGAGACCTCCGGCTCGCCGGAGGCCACGCCGTCGGCCTCCATCTGCTCGGCGATCTTCATGGCCTCCTCGATCAGGGTCTCCACGATCTTGGACTCCGGGACGGTCTTGATGACCTCGCCCTTGACGAAGATCTGCCCCTTGCCGTTGCCGGAGGCGACCCCGAGGTCGGCCTCACGGGCCTCGCCGGGGCCGTTGACGACACAGCCCATGACGGCCACCCGCAGCGGCACCTCCATGCCGGTCAGCCCGGCGGTGACCTCCTCGGCCAGCTTGTAGACGTCGACCTGGGCACGGCCGCAGGACGGGCAGGAGACGATCTCCAGCCCGCGCTGGCGCAGTCCCAGCGACTGGAGGATCTGGAGGCCGACCTTGACCTCCTCGACGGGCGGGGCCGACAGGGAGACGCGGATGGTGTCGCCGATACCCTGGGAGAGCAGCGCGCCGAAGGCGACGGCCGACTTGACGGTGCCCTGGAAGGCCGGACCCGCCTCCGTTACCCCCAGGTGCAGCGGATAGTCGCACTGGGCGGCCAGCTGCCGGTACGCCTCGATCATCACGACCGGGTCGTTGTGCTTCACGGAGATCTTGATGTCCCGGAAGTCGTGCTCCTCGAACAGCGACGCCTCCCACAGCGCGCTCTCCACGAGCGCCTCCGGCGTCGCCCTGCCGTACTTCTGCAGCAGCCGCTTGTCCAGCGACCCGGCGTTCACACCGATCCGGATCGGCGTGCCGTGGTCCCTGGCCGCCTTGGCGATCTCCCTGACCTGGTCGTCGAACTTCTTGATGTTCCCGGGATTGACCCGCACCGCCGCACAGCCCGCCTCGATGGCCGCGAAGACGTACTTCGGCTGGAAGTGGATGTCCGCGATCACCGGGATCTGCGACTTGCGCGCGATGGTCGCCAGCGCGTCCGCGTCGTCCTGCGTCGGACAGGCCACCCGCACGATCTGACAACCCGACGCCGTCAGTTCGGCGATCTGCTGCAACGTGGCACCGACATCCGACGTACGCGTCGTCGTCATCGACTGCACCGACACCGGAGCGTCCCCGCCGACCGCCACGGGTCCGACCTGGATCTGCCGGCTCTTGCGGCGCTCGGCGAGCTTGGTCGGAACGGACGGCATGCCGAGAGAAATCGCAGTCATCTGCTGTGCAACCCCAAGTCGTGGATCAAGGTCCGGCCCCGTTCAGCGGCGGGCTCCAGGCTTCGAGATTACGGCACGCGACCTTGGCCCAGCACATCCCCCACCCGTCAAACCACTCGTTGGAAGGCGGCCGACCGGGCCCGCCCCGCCGCCTTCCAACGGCCGGTGGCTAGGAGATTTTGACCGGGTTAACCACGTCGGCGATCAGGACGAGGATCGTGAAGCAGATGAAGACGCTCGCCACCACGTAGGCGACCGGCATCAGCTTCGCCACGTCGAACGGGCCGGGGTCCGGGCGGCGCAGCACCCGGGCGAGGTGGCGGCGCAGCGACTCCCACAGCGCCCCCGCGATGTGCCCGCCGTCCAGCGGGAGCAGCGGGAGCATGTTGAACAGGAACAGGGAGAGGTTGAAGCCGGCGACCAGCATCAGGGCCATGGCCAGCTGCTGGGTGGGCGGGATGTCCAGGGTGAAGATCTCACCGCCGACGCGGGCCGCGCCGACCACGCCCATCGGGGAGTCGGGCTGGCGGGGGGCGCCGTCGAAGGCCGCGTCCCACAGGGCGGGGATCTTGCCGGGCAGGCTCGCGATGGAGTCGACGGCCTCGCCGACGCGGTCGCCCATCCATGTCACGGACTGGCCGAGGTCCTGGCGGACGACGCCGGTGGCGGCGCTGAAGCCGAGGAAGCCGGCGGTGACGTACTGGCCCTGGACGATCTGGCCGTGGGAGTCCTTCTTGGCGACCTGGTTGGTGGCGATCTTCGCGTGCAGGGTGACGTCCTGGCCTCCCCGCTCCACCACGATCGGCACCTGCTCGCCGGGGTGGGCGCGGATGAGGTCGGAGAGTCGGTTCCAGTCGTCGGTCCTCACACCGTCGAAGGAGACGATCTTGTCGCCGGCCTTCAGTCCCGCGGCGGCGGCCGGGGAGAGCGGGTCGGACTTCGTGCAGCTGTCGCGGTTCTCGCTCTGGGCGATGACGCACTGGGAGACCGAGCTGACGGTGGTCGTCTGCTGGGAGATGCCGAAGCCCATCAGGACGGTGAGGAACAGCGCGACCGCCAGGATCAGGTTCATGAAGGGACCCGCGAACATCACGATGACCCGCTTCCACGGGGCGCGCGTGTAGAACAGGCGCTTCTCGTCACCCGGCCCGAGCTCCTCGAAGGCGGCCGAACGGGCGTCCTCGATCATGCCGCGCCAGGGCGAGGTGGAGCGCGCGGTGATCCGGCCGTCGTCGCCCGGCGGGAACATGCCGATCATGCGGATGTAGCCGCCGAACGGGATGGCCTTGATCCCGTACTCCGTCTCGCCCTTCTTCCGCGACCAGATGGTCGGGCCGAAGCCGACCATGTACTGCGGCACGCGGATGCCGAAGAGCTTGGCGGTGGACAGATGCCCCAGCTCGTGCCACGCGATGGAGACCAGCAGGCCGATCACGAAGACGACTATGCCGAGGATCATCATCAGGGATGTCATGCACGCGCCTCCGCGGTCGCCGTCTGCGCTGTCAGTTCCCGGGCCCGGGCACGCGCCCAGGCCTCCGCTTCGAGGACGTCCGGCACGGTCAGGGTAGTTCCCGTGCCGGGCGTGCCGTGCTCCTCGACCACTTGTGTCACGGTCTCCATGATCCCGTTGAAGGGCAGCGCGCCGCGCAGGAACGCGTCGACGCACTCCTCGTTGGCCGCATTGAACACGGCCGGGGCCGTGCCCGCGAGCCGCCCCACGTGCCGGGCGAGGCCGACGGAGGGGAACGCTTCGTCGTCGAGGGGGAAGAACTCCCAGGTCGACGCGGTGCTCCAGTCGAAGGCGGGAGCGGCGTCGGGGACGCGTTCGGGCCAGCCGAGACCGATGGCGATGGGCCCGCGCATGTCCGGGGGCGTCGCCTGGGCGAGGGTGGATCCGTCGGTGAACTCGACCATCGAGTGGACATACGACTGCGGGTGCACGACGACCTCAATGCGGTCGAAGGGAATGTCGTACAGCAGGTGTGCCTCGATCACCTCCAGGCCCTTGTTGACGAGGGTGGCGGAGTTGATCGTGATCACCGGACCCATGGCCCAGGTGGGGTGGGCGAGGGCGTCCTCGACGGTGACGTCCGCCAGCTCGTCCTTGGTACGGCCGCGGAAGGGGCCGCCGGAGGCGGTGACGACGAGCTTGCGCACATCGGCCCTGGTGCCGGCGGCGAGTGCCTGGAAGAGGGCGGCGTGCTCGGAGTCCACCGGGATGATCTGCCCGGGCTTGGCGAGGGCCTTGACCAGCGGGCCGCCGACGATGAGCGACTCCTTGTTGGCGAGCGCGAGGGTGCGGCCCGCCTCCAGGGCGGCGAGGGTCGGGGCGAGGCCGATGGAGCCGGTGATGCCGTTGAGGACGGTGTGGCAGTCGGAGGCCGCGACCCGGGTGGCCGCGTCCGGCCCGGCGAGGATCTCCGGGAGCGGTTCCCCGCTTCCGTACTCGGCGGCGAGCGCGTCGCGCAGCGCCGGTACGACGTCCTCGCGGGCGACGGCGACGGTCCGGACCCGGAGCCGGTGCGCCTGCTCGGCGAGGAGGCCGACCCGTCCGCCGTTGGCGGAGAGCCCGGTGACCCGGAAGCGGTCCGGGTTGCGCAGCACCAGGTCGACGGCCTGGGTGCCGATGGACCCGGTGGACCCGAGGACCACCACGTCCTTGGGCCCGTCCCCGGCGGCGGGATCGAACACGAGATGCGGATCGGCGAGAGGGGCTGGACTGTCGCTCATCCCCCCATTGTGGCGGCAAGGACCGGTGGGCAGGACAGGGCGTGCCCTTCCCGGAAGGTGAGTCGTTTCCCGGAAGGTGCGTCATCGGGCCCGAGCGCCGGGACATGGCGAAGACGGCTTCGCGTATACGGAGGCGCTGCCACGGCCAAGATCCTGATCGACATCGACGACCAGCTGCCGGCGGACGCGGCAGTGGTTCCCGGCACCAGGACGAAGACGGATGCCGTGATCGCGGCCCTGAAGGAGGCCGTCGACCGCGAGAAGCGCGCCCTCGCCGCCCTGGCCTCACCGGGGGGCGAGCCGACGCGGGTGACTTCGGCATTCTCCTGGACAAGAAAAACTACCGTCGGTGACCGCTGCTCCATGCCTCATGGACACGAGCGCCCTGGTCCGGATCCTGCGGCGGCCGACACGCTCCCGCCGAAAGAACCACCTGGATCGTGCAGCAGCAGCTCACCGCGAAGGGCCTGCACCGCTCGGCGGGCGCGGCGGACCTGCTGGTCGCCGCGCCCGCCGAGCTCCGGGGTCTCACCGTCCTGCACTACGACAAGGACTTCGAGACCATCGCGTCGGTCACCGGTCGGCCCGCCCAGTGGCCGGCGCCGCCGGGCAGCCTCTGATTATCCTCGACGTCACCGGATGGGCCGGTGCACGTTCTCCCGCTGCGACGGGCCCGGTTCCGCCTCCGCGATCCACGGGCCGTCGTCCGAGGGGTCGACGACACCCTGTTCCAGCCACTCGTAGGCACCGCCGAGGACGCCCTTGACGACCTTGCGGTCGAGGTCGTCGGTGTTGGTCCACAGGCGGTCGAAGAGTTCGTCGACGCGGATGCGGGACTGGCGGCAGAAGGCGTCGGCGAGCTGGTAGGCCTCGCGGCCGTGCTCGCCGCGGGTGCGCAGGAGTTCGGCGCGTACGCAGGCCGCGCTCATCGCGAACAGTTCGGCGCCGATGTCGACGACGCGGCCGAGGAAGCCCTGCTTGGTCTCCATCCGGCCCTGCCAGCGGGACATGGCGTAGAAGGTGGAGCGGGCGAGCTTGCGGGCGTGGCGTTCGACGTAGCGCAGGTGCGGGGAGAGGTCGATGTGGCCCGCCGGGTGGAACTCCGCGTAGGAGCGCGGGAGTTGGCCGGGCCCGGCAACCAGTTTGGGCAGCCACCTGGCGTAGAAGACGCCCGCGTTCGCGCCCGCCTTCGCCTTGTCCTGGAGGGACTTGTCGGGGTCGATGAGGTCGCCGGCGACGGAGAGGTGGGCGTCGACGGCCTCGCGGGCGATCAGCAGGTGCATGATCTCGGTGGAGCCCTCGAAGATGCGGTTGATGCGCAGATCGCGCAGCATCTGCTCGGCGGGTACGGCGCGTTCGCCGCGGGCGGCGAGGGAGGCGGCGGTCTCGAAGCCGCGGCCGCCGCGGATCTGGACCAGCTCGTCGGCCATCCGCCACGCCATCTCGGAGCCGTAGAGCTTGGCGAGGGCGGCCTCGATGCGGATGTCGTTGCGGTTGTCGTCGGCCATCTGGGAGGACAGTTCGAGGACGGCCTCCAGGGCGAAGGTGGTGGCCGCGATGAAGGAGATCTTCGAGCCGACCGCCTCGTGCAGCCCGACCGGTTTGCCCCACTGCTCGCGGGCCGCCGACCACTCGCGGGCGATCTTCAGGCACCACTTGCCGGCGCCGGCGCACATCGCTGGGAGGGAGAGCCGGCCGGTGTTGAGCGTGGTCAGGGCGATCTTCAGGCCCTGGCCCTCCTGGCCGATGCGGTTGGCCGCCGGGACGCGGACCCGGTGGAAGCGGGTGACGCCGTTCTCGATGCCGCGCAGGCCCATGAAGGCGTTGCGGTTCTCGACGGTGACGCCCTCGGAGGCCGCCTCCACGACGAAGGCGGTGATCCCGCCCCTGTGCCCTTCGGACTTCGGCACGCGGGCCATGACCACGAGCAGGTCGGCCACCACGCCGTTGGTGGTCCACAGCTTGACCCCGTCCAGGACGTAGTCGTCCCCGTCGGGGACGGCGGTCGTGGCCAGGCGGGCCGGGTCGGAGCCGACGTCGGGCTCGGTCAGGAGGAAGGCCGAGATGTCGGTACGCGCGCAGCGCGGCAGGAAGGTTTCCTTCTGCTCGGGGGTGCCGAAGAGTTTCAGCGGCTGCGGTACGCCGATCGACTGATGCGCGGAGAGCAGGGCGCCGATCGCGGGGCTGGCGGAGCCGACCAGGGCGAGGGCCTTGTTGTAGTACACCTGGGTCAGGCCGAGGCCGCCGTACTTGGTGTCGATCTTCATGCCGAGGGCGCCGAGCTCCTTGAGCCCGGTGACCACCTCGTCGGGTATCCGCGCGTCGCGTTCGATGCGGGCCGGGTCGATCTTCGTCTCGCAGAAGTCGCGCAGCTTGGCCAGGAACTCCTCGCCGCGCTGGACGTCGTCGTCGGCCGAGAGCGGGTGGGGGTGGATGAGGTCGAGCCGGAAGCGGCCGAGGAACAGCTCCTTGGCGAAGCTGGGCTTGCGCCAGTCCTGCTCCCGGGCCGCCTCCGCCACCTGGCGCGCCTCGCGCTCGGTGACGGCGGGCTTGTTGGTCATTGGTGCGGACATGAGGCTCACCTCGCCGCGTATAGGGATCTTGGGGGCGGTACGTTACTGACCGGTGCTACTGGAACGTATGTACCCGATACCGGGCGGACCCACCACCCCTGGGGAGGGACACTCACGGTCCACCGTCCACACACGGTCTGTTTCGTCGGGGTTTCCGCCAGCATCGGATGAGGGAGGTGTGAACGCCAGTTGTGAACTTCTTCACCGGATTCCTATGAATTTCTCGAAAACCTCGGCCGACGGCCACAGTTCTGTCATAGGGTCCACGATCACTTGGGTACATCCGTTCGGTGGGGACCGAGGGAGACGGATGGACCCGTGACGACGGCGTATGGCTGGGGGGCGCATGCGAGAAGTCGGCGTGTCGGAGTCCACCTCCGAGTCCACCGGGGAGCCGGTGGCGGAGAGATCCACGGACGCGACGGCGGCAACAGCGACGGACACGGCGGGGGGAGCCGCCACAGCGGGCTCAGCGGGCACAGGAGAGGACGCGAGCACCGCGGGCGCCGTGGGATCGGCGGACGCGGCGCCGCGGGGCTCGGACGTGCCGGGGCCAACGGCACCAGCCAAAACGATTCCCCGGCCCGTGCATCGCACCACGCCGGCGCCGGAGGCCACGGCGCCGGACGCGTCGCGGCCCGCCAGGCCCGGTTTCGGCCGCCTCGCGAGGCCCGCTCCGGGCCGGCTCAGACCGCAGGTCCGAACGGGTGACGGGAAGGCCCGCTGGTACCGGCCGCTCGCGGTGCTCGCCGACACCTGCGGCATCGGTGTCCCGCTGACCGCGGCCCTGGCCGCGGACGGCCAGGACGTGCCCGCGCTCGGCGGGCTGATCGGAGCGGGCGCCTGGACCGCCATTCGGGCGACCCGGCGCCGGTACGCCGCCCAGCGCCTCGGCGAGTCCTGGGGCGTGCTGGCCGCCGTACGGGACTGGGTGCTGCTGGCCGGGTTACTGGCGCTGGCGCTGACCCTCGCCGGCCTGGACGACGGTCCCCGGCCGACCCTGGCGCTCGCCGCCCTCACCCCCGGTCTGGCCCTGGCCGCGGCCGTCGCACTGACGACGAAACTGCATCTGAACCGGCAGCGGCGCCAGGCGCGCGCGGTGCGCCGGGCACTGGTGGTGGGCGAGCCGGCCGCCGTGGACCGGGTCGTCTCCCGCCTCGCCTCCCGCACGGACCACGCCTACGTGGTCGTCGGGGTCGTCCCGGTCGGCTCGCGGGCCGTGCAGTGCGGCATGCCGGTCGCCCAGCGGCTGCCGGACACCGGCACCGACCGCGCGGGGGACGCGGACGCCGTCCTGCGGGCGGTGGCGGACCACGGGGCGGACGCCGCCCTGGTCGTGCCGGGGCTGCGGATGACCGGCGAACGGCTGCGGCACGTGGCCTGGGCGCTGCACGGCGCCGGGCTCCAGCTCGCCGTGGTGCCCGGACTCGCCGAGGTCGCCGAGGCCCGGGTACGGCCCACCACGGCGGCCGGGCTGACCGTGCTGCAGGTGGCACCGCCCGCTCAGCAGTTCGGGCAGCCGCTGCTGAAGTCGCTGCTGGACCGGCTGGGCGCGGCCCTCGGGCTGGTGGTGCTGGCACCGCTGTTCGCGGCGCTGGCGGTGGCCGTGCGCTGCACCTCGCCGGGACCGGTCTTCCACCGGCAGATCCGCTGCGGGCTGGACGGCCGCCCGTTCACCATGTGGAAGTTCCGCACCATGGTCGTCGACGCGGAGGCCCGCCGGGCCGAACTCAGCCACTCGGGCGCCAACCAGCACGACGGCCACATGTTCAAGATGCGGCGCGACCCGCGCGTCACCCCGCTCGGCGCCGTGCTGCGCCGGCTGTCCCTGGACGAGCTGCCGCAGCTGCTCAATGTCCTC
This sequence comes from Streptomyces sp. MK7, assembly GCF_032658145.1. Lineage (NCBI taxonomy): Bacteria > Bacillati > Actinomycetota > Actinomycetes > Kitasatosporales > Streptomycetaceae > Streptomyces > Streptomyces sp. MK7. The sequence goes on along the minus strand of NZ_JAVACL010000008.1, from coordinate 130,039 downwards.
CGCGGTGACATGTCCCTGATAGGACCGCGGCCGCCGCTGCCCGACGAGGTGGCCCGCTACACCCGCACCGAGCTGCGGCGCCTCGCCGTCAAGCCGGGCATGACCGGGCTGTGGCAGGTCAGCGGGCGCTCGGACCTGTCCTGGGACGAGACGGTGTCGCTGGACCTGTGGTACGTGGACAACTGGTCGGTCGCCACCGATGTGGAGATCATGACCCGGACCCTGCGCGCGGTCGTCGACGGCCGCGGGGCGTACTGAGGGGGCCCGATGGTCGCCACCCGTCCCGGGGGCCCGGCCGTGCGCCGGGCCCCGGAGCCGAGGGCCCGCTCAGCCGCTTCGCTGCTGGGTCAGCCACCACTCGTACGTCGCCGCGATGCCGTCCCGCAGGGCCACGGCCGGCTTGAAGCCGAGCCCGGTGAGCCGGGAGACGTCCAGGAGCTTGCGCGGGGTGCCGTCGGGCTTGCTCGTGTCCCAGACGACGGACCCCTCGTAGCCCGTCACCTCGCGCACCACTTCGGCGAGTTCGCTGATCGGCAGGTCCTCGCCGCAGCCGATGTTGACCGGGCCGTCGCCGTCATAGCGCTCCAGGAGCAGGGCGCAGGCCGCCGCCACGTCGTCGACGTGCAGGAACTCCCGGCGCGGGGTGCCGGTACCCCACAGCACGACCTCCGGCGCGCCGCTGACGCGGGCCTCGTGGAAGCGGCGGATCAGCGCGGGCAGCACGTGCGAGGTGGCCAGGTCGAAGTTGTCGCCGGGGCCGTAGAGGTTGGTCGGCATGGCGCTGATGTACGCGGCGCCGTACTGGCGGCGGTAGGACTGCACCTGCGTGATGCCGGCGATCTTGGCGATGGCGTAGGCCTCGTTGGTCGGCTCCAGCGCGCCGGTGAGCAGCGACTCCTCGCGGATGGGCTGCTCGGCGTGCTTGGGGTAGATGCAGGACGAGCCGAGGAACAGCAGCCGCGGGACGCGGGCGGCGTGCGCGCCGGCGATGACGCTCAGCTGGATCCGCAGGTTGTCCTCCAGGAACTGCACCGGGTAGGTGCTGTTGGCCATGATCCCGCCGACCTTGGCGGCGGCCAGCACGACGGCGTCCGGGCGGGCGTCGCGCAGGAAGGCCTCGGTCCGCGCGGCGTCGCGCAGGTCGAGCCGGTCCCGGGAGCGGGTGAGCACCTCGTGTCCGCCGGCCGCCAGCCGGCGGGCCACCGCGGATCCGACCAGGCCCCGGTGGCCCGCGACGAACACGCGGGCCGCGCGCGGGAGCAGCGAGGGCGAGGGCGAGGACACGCCAGGGGCCGTGGGCGAGGGCGCGTGCGCCGACGAGGGCGCCGTGGGCTGGTGCGAAGCGTCAGCTGTCATGCGCGGATTGTGCCAGCGCCGAATGACCTCGGGGGCCGTTCCTCGGCGGATCAGGTTAATTCACATGAAAACGTGACCGATCGGTCGCGTCGGAGGGGGTTTTGAATGGGCAAGTCGGCACTCATCACCGGGGTGACCGGCCAGGACGGCTCCTATCTGGCGGAGCTGCTGCTGGCCAAGGGCTACACCGTGCACGGCCTGATCCGCCGGTCGTCGACGTTCAACACCGAGCGGATCGACCACATCTACCAGGGCCCGGACCAGCCGGAGCGGACGTTCGTGCTGCACCACGCCGATCTGTCGGACGGGGTGGCGCTGGTGAACCTGCTGCGGGACCTCAGGCCCGACGAGGTGTACAACCTGGGTGCCCAGTCCCATGTGCGGGTCTCCTTCGACGCGCCGCTGTACACGGGCGACGTGACCGGGCTGAGCACCATCCGGCTCCTGGAGGCGGTGCGGGCCAGCGGCGTCGAGACCCGGCTCTACCAGGCGTCGTCCTCGGAGATGTACGGCGCGACCCCGCCCCCGCAGAACGAGAGGACCCCGTTCCACCCCCGCAGCCCCTACGGCTGCGCCAAGGTCTTCGGCTACTGGGCGACCGTCAACTACCGCGAGGCGTACGACATGTTCGCGGTCAACGGCATCCTCTTCAACCACGAGTCGCCGCGCCGGGGCGAGACCTTCGTGACCCGGAAGATCACGCGTGCCGTCGCCCGGATCAAGGCGGGCCTTCAGGACCGCCTCTACCTCGGCAACCTGGATGCGGTGCGCGACTGGGGGTACGCGCCCGAGTACGTCGAGGCGATGTGGCGGATGCTCCAGCGGGACGTGCCCGACGACTACGTGGTGGCCACCGGCGAGGCCGCGACCGTACGGCAGTTCGTGGAGGTCGCGTTCTCGCACGCCGGCCTGGACTGGACCGAGTTCGTCCGCTACGACCCCAAGTACGAGCGCCCCAGCGAGGTCGACGCCCTCATCGGGGACGCCTCCAAGGCCGAGGAACTGCTGGGCTGGAAGCCCTCGGTGAGGGTGCGGGAGCTCGCCCGGATCATGGTGGACGCCGATGTGGCCCGCCTGGAGGCCGAGCTGGCCGGCACCGCCGTACGCGTGGACCGGTGAACCGCCGGCACGCCACCCCTTGAGCCCTCTCCCACCGCCGGGCGGCCCGGTCTCCCCCTCCCCCGGGCCGCCCGGCACCCCGCTCCACAGGGATGCCCCCACAGCACAGACGCACCCGCTCGCACCGCTAGGAGAAACCATGCACGGCAGATCCATACGCCCCGGACGACCGGGACAGCGCGGACCAGGACGCCGCAAGACCCTCACCGCGCTCGCCCTGGCCTGCGCCACTCCCCTGCTCTGCCTGCCGCTCACCGCCGGCGAGGCCGGGGCGCTCACCCCGCCGGTCGCCCTGACCGCCGACAAGCTGCCGACCTGGCAGGCCAACGGCGTCGTGTGGGCCCTTGCCCAGGCCCACGGCGTGGTGTTCGCCGGCGGCACCTTCTCGGCGATCCGGCCCGCCGGCACCGCCGCCGGAGACCCCGCTGAGTGGTCCGCGGTGAACTTCGCGGCGTTCGACGCGGCGACCGGCGCCCCCACCGACTGCCGGCTGTCGTTCACGGTGAGCAGCGGCACCGCGACGGTGCGCGCGCTCGCGGTGTCCCCGGACGGCAACACCCTGTACGCCGGCGGATACTTCGGCGCGGTCAACGGGGTCGGCGCGAGCAGCCTGGCCGCCATCGACATCGCCACCTGCACGCCCCGCACCGACTTCCGCCCGTCCGTCCCGGCCACCGTGCGCGCCCTGTCCGTCACCGGCGACACGGTCTACTTCGGCGGCGACTTCACCAGCGTCAACGGCACCGCCCGGCAGCGGTTCGCCGCCGTGGACACCTCCGGGCAGCTGACCGGGTGGACCGTGAACGCCGACGCGCCCGGCCGGGCCGTGCAGGTGACAGCGGACGGCCGGCACGTCGCGGTCGGCGGCGACTTCTTCACCGTCAACGGCAGCGACTCGCACACCCTGGCCGTCACCGACGCCACCACCGGCGCGGTGACCCGGTCCTACCCGCGCGGCTTCTTCCCGGACACCTCCGTCGTCAAGGACATCACCGCCGACGCGACGGGCGTCTACACCGCCAACGAGGGCACCGGCGGCGGCGTGTTCGACGGGCGCACGGCCTTCGACCCGGACACCTTCGCCCAGCGCTGGCGCGACACCTGCCTCGGCGCCACCCAGGCGCTCCAGCTGTACAAGGGCCTGGTCTACAGCGCCTCGCACGCCCACGACTGCTCCTCCATGGGCGAGTACCCGGACGGCCAGCGGCGCCATCTGCTGGCCGAGGGCATCAACGACCCGCACCTGGTGGGCTGGGCCCCGGACACCAACGACGGCATCGGCGAGGGCATCGGCCCGCGGGCGTTCGCCCTCGCCCCCAAGGACGGCACCGACTACCTGTGGGTGGGCGGTGAGTTCACCACCGTCAACGGCAGCGCCCAGCAGTCCCTGACCCGGGTCTCCTCCGGACCGGACACCGGCGCGCCGACCGTGCCGCAGGTGCAGGTGGAGAGCACCGAGGCGGGCAAGGTCGCGGTGCACTGGCGCTCCAGCTACGACACCGACGACAGCAGCCTGACCTACCGCGTCTACAAGGACGACGGCACCACCCCGGTCTACCAGGTGACCGGCAACTCGCTGCCCTGGTCGCGGCCGCAGCTGACATGGACGGACTCGAGCGTGGCGGCGGGCGAGACGCACTCGTACCGGATCACCGCCTCGGACGGCACCAACACCTCCGGCAAGTCGGCCGCCCAGTCGGTGCGGGTGGCCTCGGCGGCGGACGCCTACGCCGCGAAGGTCCGCGGTGACGGCGCCTCCCTGTACTGGCGCTTCAACGAGACCTCCGGCGCGTACGCGGCCGACAGCTCCCGCGGCGACGACAGCGGGGTGCACTGGAACGCGCCGACGCTGGCCGTCGCGGACGGGGCGGCCGGTTCGGGCCGTTCGATCGCCTACACCGGCTCGCAGAGCGAGTGGACGTACACCGACAAGCCGCACGGCGCGCCGTCCGCCTTCTCGCTGGAGCTGTGGTTCAAGACCACCAGCACCACCGGCGGCAGGCTCATCGGCTTCGGCAACAAGGTGCAGCTGGTGTCGAACCTCTACGACAAGCACGTGTACATGACCGACAACGGGCGGCTCGTCTTCGGCGTGCACCCGACGACGGCGAAGACGATCACCACCTCCCAGTCGTACAACGACGGCAGATGGCACCACATGGTCGCCACCGAGGGCTCCGACGGCATCAAGCTGTACGTCGACGGCAGCCTGCGCGCCGCCAACGCGCTCGTCACCGGCAACCAGTCGTTCACGGGCTACTGGCGGATCGGCGGGGACAACGTGAACGGCTGGCCGAACCAGCCGTCGAGCCGGTTCTACACGGGGCGGCTCGACGAGGTGGCCGTCTACGGCAAGGCGCTGACGGCGAGCCAGGTCCTGGCCCACTACAAGGCGGGGACGGGCGGCTGATGAAGAGAGTCTCGCTGGCCGCGCTCGCCCTGCTGGCGCCGCTGCTGCTGGCCGGCTGCGGCAGCTCGGACAAGGGCGGGCGGCACACCGGGGCGGACGGGAGCGCGACGCCGCGCCCGGCCGCCCCGGCCTCCCCGGCCGCCTCCGCACCGTCCGGGGACGACCCGTCCGCCCCGCCGTCGTCCGCCACGCCCTCGGCGGGCGGCCGGAAGGCGGCGGGCGGCACCGCCCAGGGTCCGCGCACCACGGTTCCCGACGCCGAACTCACCCCGGCCACCGGGTCGTTCACCAAGAAGGAGAAGAAGTACCTGTCGGGCCGGGTGCCCAAGGGCATGGACCCGGCGGCGATCCTCCAGGCCGGGCAGGACGTCTGCGACCGGCTCGCGTACACGGCGAAGGTCGACCGGGACGCGGCCGTGGGCGCGGTCATCGCGGGTGACATCAAGGGGGCCGACGCCGCCGTCAACGGCCTGTGCCCGGATCAGAAACCGCTGCTCGCGGCGGCGGAGGGCGGCTACGCGGACGGCACACACGCCGCTCCGGCGCCCGGCACCTACCGTGCGCTGACCGAGTCGAAGGACTGCTCCTGGTCGCTGGACGGCGCCTCGGGCCGGCAGCACACGATCACCGTGCGGAAGGGGACGAAGACGTTCACGTCCACCGGGTGCTACGCCTGGGCCCGTACCTGACGGCACCGTGCGTGGGGACCGCCGGAACGCGGCCCCCACGGCGGGCGGGCTCAGCGCAGGGACTCGTACAGGGTGTGGAGCCGGTCGGTGACCGCGTCCAGGGAGAAGGACGTACGGGACAGCTCCCAGGCGGCCTTCGAGGCGCGCTCGCCGGTGCCGGCGTCCAGCAGGTCCAGGATCTGCCCGGCCAGGTGCCGCCGGTCCGGGCAGACGCGGCCCGCGCCGGTGCGGGCGAGGTCGTCGGCGAGCCCGTTGGTCGGGGTCACCACCGACGGCACCCCCACCGACAGCGCCTCCAGCACCGACATCGGGAACGGCTCGTCCACCGACGGCAGGACGTGCACATGGGTGCGGCGCAGCTCGTCCAGGACGGCGCCCGGAGCGAGGGTGCCCAGATAGTCGACGGAGGCGGCCACGCCCAGTTCCTCGGCCAGTTTCAGCGCCGTGCCCAGCTCGCCCTCGTCGGCCCCGGCGAGCACGAAGCGGGCGTCGGGGTGGCGGCGCAGCACCTCGGGGGCGGCGGCGACGAAGTCGGCGGGGCGCTTGCGGGCGTGCATACGGGCCAGATAGAGCAGCCGGGGCGGTCCGGGCGGGTGCGGGCGGCGGTCCTGCGCGGGGACGCCGTTGACCAGCCGTACGCCGTTGCCGGGGTCGGGGCCGCCGAGCACGGCGTCCAGCGCCTTGCGTTCGTAGGAGGTCAGGTGCAGCACGGCCGAGGCGCGGCGCAGCACCCGGCGTACGGCGAGCAGGTCGAGCAGCTTGGCGAGCGCCTTGTCGCTGGGGTCGACCATGCCGTGGGTCTGCACCACCAGCGGGCGCCGGGCGCCGAGCGCGGCCAGCGCGAGGGGCAGGGTCACCAGGTCGCGGGCGAGGTGGACGTGGACCACGTCGGCGTCGCGCACCAGGCGGCGGGCGGCGGCCAGCAGCGCGGGTGAGGTGATCCCGCTGAAGCCGGCGCCGGGCAGGACCCGGCGGGCCGGGTAGAGGCGGGCGGGGCGCCCGTCGACGTCGGTGGGCAGCGGCCCGTCGAAGCCGGAGCCGAGGGCGACGATCCTGCTGTCGACGCCGCGGGCGGCGAGCCCCGTGGTGAGGTTCACGGCGACCCGGACGGGGCCGCCGAAGGACTGGGTGGGGGTGTGCAGGGTGACGGCGTGCAGGACTCTCACCGGGCGCGCTCCTTCACGGCCTTCATCGCCTTCGCAGCCGGGTGCGGTGCGGGCTCCTCGAGCGCGCGGGTGCCGTCGGCCGTGTGCAGGGTCAGCTCCGGCAGGTCGCGGTTCAGGACCGTGCCCGCGGAGACCACGGCGTGCCGTCCGACGGTCACCCCGGCGAGCACGGTGGCCCGTGCGGCGATCCAGGCGCCGTCCTCCACCCGGATCGGCGCGTTGCGGTAGCGGAAGTCGGTGGTGCGGTGGTCGTGGCTGCCGGTGCACAGCAGCGCCTCCTGGGAGACGCACACATGGGAGCCGATGGTGACCGGCTCCAGGTTCAGCAGCCAGGCGCCCTCGCCGATCCACGTGTGGTCGCCGACGGTCAGTTTCCACGGCCACAGCACCCGGACCCGGTGCCGGATCAGCACCCCTTCGCCGATCCGCGCGCCGAAGGCCCGCAGCAGCGCCACGCGCAGCCGGGCCGGGCAGAACCACGCCATGAAGAGCGTGTTCATCACGCAGAACCAGAGCGCCTGGGTGACGATCCCGCGCCCCTTGTCGTATCCGGACAGTGTGAACGTTCGTAGATCGCGCACGCGTTCCCCCTCCGTGATCCACCCTAGGGATTTCCACCGTCACTCGCACACAAATCCGTAGACTCTGTGAACGAAAGGCGACAGGGGGGTTCATGGCGGCGGGAATTCACGCGACGCGTGCGGCTCGTGCGCCGCACGCGGTCGAGGCGCCCGCCGTCGCGCGGGTACTGCCCGGCGCCCTGCGACGGGTGCTGGCGCTGCCACTGGTGCTGGGCCTGACCGTGCTGCTGCCCGCGTTCGTCACGCTGCGCCAGGGCGCGGGGCTGCGCGACCAGGCGTACTGGCTGCAAGTGGTCCTCACGGTGTACGCGGGCGCCCGGCTGTCCACGATGATCCTGGGCCGGCACCGCAAGCTGCTCCAGGGCACGTTCTGGCTGTTCGTCTACATGGCGATGGGCATCGCGCCGCTCGCGCAGGCCGTCATGGGCACCTACCCGGTGCCGGTGGCGGGCTCCCGCAGCGATCTGGCGCTGGCGGTCGGGCTGGTGCTGGCGGCGTGCGCGGCCTTCGACGCCGGCGCCCTGCTGGTGCGGCCCGGGGTAGGGCCGACGGCTCGTACCGTGTTCCGGCCCGCGATGGTCGCCCGGCGGCGCCTGGCGCTGCTGGTGGCGCTGGCGTTCGCGGGCAGCGGGCTGTTCGTGCTCAAGCTCGGCGGGCTCGGGGTGTTCTTCTCCAGCCGGATGGAGATCACCCAGTCGATCGACGACAGCGGGCTGGGCGACGGCGGCTCGCAGGCCGGTACGGCGATGCTGCGCGGCTTCGGCACGGTCCCGGCGCTGCTGGCGCTGATGGTGGTGACGCGCTGGCTGATCACCTCGCCCAGGGCGCGCAGGCGCCCGCTGCCGTGGCTGACGCTGGCCGCGCTGGCCGGGGTGAACCTGGTCGTCAACAACCCGGTCTCCAACCCGCGTTACTGGTTCCTTACCGTGCTGCTCGCCCTGCTGTTCACGGTGTTCCCGCAGAGCCCCACCATGTACCGCACGGCGCTGACGCTCGGCGTCGCCGCGGCCGTACTGATCTTCCCCTTCGCGGACAAGTTCCGCTACGACAGCGCGAACACGCCCGCCGCCCGGCAGAACTCCTCGGTCCTCGACCCGCTGGTGGAGAAGGACTACGACCAGATGGCGATGTTCGCCAACACCATCACCTACGTCGACGCGGGCAACGGCCACACCTACGGCCGCCAGCTGACCGGTTCGGTGCTGTTCTTCGTGCCGCGCTCGGTGTGGACGTCCAAGCCCAAGGACACCGGGGTGATGGTGAGCGAGTGGATGGCGGCGGCCAACACCAACCGCTCCTCCCCGCTGTGGACCGAACTGTGGCTGGACTTCGGCTCGGTGGGGATGGTCGCCGGGTTCGGGCTGATCGGCTGGGTGGCGGCCCGGGTGGACCGGCGCTACGCGCACAAGGTGGTGCGGGCCGGCCCCGCGAGCATCCTCACCCTGGCCGTCCCGCTCGTCGCCGGCTACTCCTTCATCCTGCTGCGGGGGCCGCTGCTCCAGGCGTCCGGGCGGATCGCGATCGGGGTGATGTGCCTGGCGCTGATCACGACACTGCGCCCGGAGCGGTGGCGGCAGCTGCGCTGACGGCCGCCTTGCTCTCGGGCCGGCGGGCGGCCCGCCACCAGGCCGCCGCGCCCTTGAGCACCGAGCCGACGCACAGCCCCCAGGCCGCACCGGCGACGCCCGACCAGGCGTACCCGGCGAGCAGCAGCCCGGCCGAGACCGGCGAGAACACCAGCTGCACCGGCAGCGTGGTGCGCGGCGCCAGCACGCGCAGCGCGAGCAGCCCGCACACGCCGAACGCCATGGCCGCGTACTGGGCGCCGGTCGCGGGCAGCACCTTGGCCGCCGACTCCCAGGTGTCGCCGAGGAGCTGACGGCCGTAGCGGGTGGGCAGCGCGTACAGGACGGCCGCCCAGCCGGCCGCGACCGCGGCGAGCGCGCAGCCCGCGGCCAGGGCCGCGCGCCGGGGCGCGGTATGCCGGGTGAGCAGGGGCGGGCCGAAGCCGGTGGCCGCGTTGAAGGCCACGTTCAGCGGGCCGAAGAGGGTGGTCGCGCCGCGCAGCGCGCCCACCGCGAGCGGGGTCGCGAACAGGCCGAGCGCGAGGACGGCGAGCTGGCTGGTGGCGTTGCCGACGCCGAACTCCACCAGGAAGCGGCGGCCCAGGTGGCCGCGGGCGACATAGCGCCTCAGGTCGGTGCGCGCGCCGCGGACGTGCGGGCGCAGCAGGATCAAGGCGAGCAGCAGGGCGGGCAGCGCGGACAGCCCCCACGCCAGCGTCGTCCGGGCGGCGGAGGCGCCGTTCGGCTGCACGGCCAGCAGGGGCAGTGCCGCGCCGAGCCGCACCAGGTCGGTGAGGAGCGCGAGATGGGGGGTGCGCAGCACGGAGAAGCAGTACCGCAGGGTGTCCTGGGTGAGGGTGATCGGCAGGACGAGACCGAGCGCCCCGTACACGGCCGCGTCCGAGGAGGCCAGCGCGGCGCCGCCCGCGAGCAGGGCGCCCAGCACGGTGGAGGCGGTCGCCGTGAACGCGGCGGCGCCGCGGCAGGCGCGCCCGAGGGTCTCCGGCTCGCCCCGGTGCAGCACCAGTTCCTGGCCGACGTAGGCCCCGAACGCGCCCAGCAGCACGCTGAAGACGACGTAGGCGGTGGCGAACACGGCGAAGGTGGCGGCCTCGCTGTGCCGGGCGACCAGGACCAGGACGGCGATGTTGGTGAGCGCGCTGACCGCTTGGTCCAGGACGGAGCAGACGACGGCGGTGCGGGCTCTCACCGGCTGCCCGAGGACAGGGTGTTGAGGGGGACGGTCTCGTCGTGCAGCGGGGTGGAGGGCGCCGGGACGGTGGCGGCCTTCGGGGCCCGGCGGCGTTTCTTCCCCCGCCGGCGCGCGCCGGGGTGCAGGACGGCGCCGAGGACCTGGCCGCCGGCCCCGTCGATGAGTTCACGGACCCGTTCCAGCGCGGTGCGGGCGGTGGTGCGCGGGTCGCAGACCACGACCACCCCGTCCACGCGGTCGACCAGCGCGAGCGCGTCGGCGTAGGACAGCACGGGCGGGGCCAGGACGACGACCGTCGTGCCGGGCGCGTCCGCCTGGTCCAGGAGGCGGGTGGTCGCCGGGGAGGTGAGGGTGCGCGCCACGTGCGGCACCCGGGTGCCGGGGACGAGTTCGAACGTGCCGGACTCGCCCGCGTCGACCGTGACGATCCGGCCGGCGGGCCACGGCGTGCCGTCGCCAGAGCGGCCGGTGGCCCATGTGGCGCGTCCGCGGGACGCCTCCGGCAGCCGGCCGGCCAGGCCCGGGCGGCGCAGGTCGGCCTCGACGAGCAGCGCGGACATGCCGGTCTCGGCGAAGCAGGCGGTGAGGTTGACGGCGACGGCCCCGGCGGTGGTGCCCTCGCCGTTCGGCTCGACGACGAGCAGCCTGCGGCGGTCGGCGAAGTGGCGGTCGTAGGCCAGCCGGAACGCCACCGAGCGGTACTGCTCGGCGAGGGCGTCGTCGTCGGCGGCGAGCAGCGGCCCGTCGGGGGCCTTGGGCAGGGCGCCGAGGACCGGGGCGCGCAGGGCGCGCGCCACGGTCTCGGCCGATCGGGCCGCCGGGTCGAAGATCATCCGCAGCCAGGCACCGAGCAGGCCGACCGCCAGGCCGAGCACGCCGCCGAGCGCGATCAGCAGCGGGGTGCCCAGTCCCTCGGCCTTCTTCGGGGGCTCGGCGGTCACCGTGACGTAGCCCGCCGTGGTGTCCAGGGACTTCAGCTCGGTGATGTTGTTGGTGAGCTGGGTGATCTGGCCGAGCAGGTTGGCCTGCGCGGCCAGCACGGTGCTCTTCTCGGTGTCGCCCTGGAGCCGGTTGATCTGCTTGATCAGGTCGTCGCGCTGCTTGGCGAGCGGGTCGAGCTGCGCCTTGTAGCCCTGGACCATCTTGGCGACGGTGCCCTCGGTCTGCTTCTCCCGGTAGTCGAGGTATGCCTGGGCGAACGCGTTGGCGCCCTCGGCGGCGGCCCTGGGGGTGCCGGCGACGTAGGAGAACTTCAGCACCAGTGTGTTGGGCGGGTTGGTGACCTGGAGGTGGCTCTGAAGCGCGCCGACCTCGGAGGTGCCGCGGCCGAGCCTCTGCGCGGCGCGGGCGGCCACCGCGTTGCCCGCGGCGGTCTGGCGTTCGCTGCCGATGTTGATCTGCTTGTCGGCGGAGACCCCGTTCGACACGTACGGGTTGACGGTGGCCGCGCGGACGAGGACCTCGCTGGAGGACTCGTACGTCGGCGCCGAGCCGAAGGCGAACCAGGAGCCGGCGAGCAGGCCGGCGAGCAGGCCCGAGCCCACCAGGACGCGGTGCCGCAGGACTTGCTGCACCTGGTCGCGCAGGAGTTCCGGTTCGTCCTGCTGCCCCCGTGCCTCTTCGTTCATGCGCGTGCCGCTCCTTCGTGGGCGGTGGTGCCCTGTTCCAGTGCCTCGGCGAGCAGGTCGTCCAGGCGGCCGAGTCCGGCCGCGCGGCTGAGCCGCTCGTCCACGTACGCGGGGCCGCGGGCCCCCAGCCGGTCGGCGGCCTCCGGGTCGGCCGCCAGGTCCTTCAGGGCCTTCAGCAGGGCCGCCGGGTCCTCCGGCGGGACCAGCACCCCGGCGCCCGAGCGGCGCACCTCGTCGGCCGTGCCGCCCTCGGCCGCCACCGAGGCGATCACGGGTCGTCCGGCGGCGAAGTAGGAGGTGAGCTTCGACGGCACGCTCATGTCGAGCACGGAGGCCCGCTGGGTGACCGCGAGGACGTCCGCGGCGGCGAGGACGTCGGGGAAGTCGGCCTCGGCGGCGGGCGGGAGGAAGCGCAGGTTGGGCAGGTCGCGGGCGCCCTCCTGGAGGGCGGCGCGCTGATTGCCGTCGCCCATGAGGACGACGTCGACGCCCGGATCGAGCCGGGCCGCCTCCACGAGTACCTCCAGGCCCTGCTTCAGCCCCATGTTCCCCGAGTGCAGGACGACCTGACGGTCCTCGGCCCAGCCGAGGCGGGCCCGCGTCTCGGCGCGCGGGCGCAAAGGTCGGGCGACATGGGACCAGTTGGGCACCAGCCGGATGCGGGCCGGGTCGACGCCCATGGCCTGAACGCGGGGCCGGAAGCTGTCGTGGATGACGCCGACCAGGGCGGCCCGGCCGAGCGCGTACCGCTCCGCGCGGGCGGCCGCGGCGGCCGCCTTGTCGCCGCCGCTGATCCCGCTCTGCGCGGCCGCCGCGCCCATCAGATCCTGTACGACGGGCACGAACGGCACCCGGTGGCGGCGGGCGATGCGGGCCGCGGCCACCGCGCCCGCCAGGGACGGCATCTGGGCGACCACGGCGTGCGGGCGGGGCATGCGGGGCGGGGCGGCGAGCTGGTGGGCGAGCAGCGAGGCCTCGAACAGGGCCCGGCGCAGGGCGGTCTGCCGGGCGGGCACGGTGTGCCGGCGCCGGTGCACGGTCACGCCGCCGCGCGACTCCGTGGTCCGCCAGAAGCCCGCGTACTCGGGGTCGAGCCGCCAGGAGGGGTAGTGCGGCATGCCCGCCAGGACGTGGGTGTCGGCGCCGCGGGCCGCCCAGTGTTCGGCCAGCTGGGTGGCGTAGGGGCCGATGCCGGTGTGCTCGGGCGCGTAGTTGGTGGAGACCAGCAGCAGGCAGCGGCCGGTGAGCGCGCCCCCCTGGTCCTGCCCCTCGCCGGCCCGGCCGGACTCGAATCCGGTCAACACTGGTCCCCTTCCCCCCAGAAGTGATCCTGGTCCACCTTAACCGTTCACCGGATCTCCAGGGCGGCTTCACAGTAAGGTCGTTGGACCGTCAATCGTCTTTGACGAGTGGTTTCGACGGGTGGGCGTTCGCCGCGGCATGCGCACGGCGTCCGCCGTGGCGGTCACTCGTGACGCGCACTCGTGACGTTCACCGTGGGGGGAGAACGCATGGTCCATCGTGTCGGTTATGCACCCGGGGTCTACGACCTGTTCCACATCGGCCACCTGAACATCCTGCGCCATGCCCGCAGCCAGTGCGACTACCTCGTCGCCGGTGTGGTGTCGGACGAGATGGCCGAGCTCGCCAAGGGGCGCAGGCCCGTGGTCCCGCTGCCGGAGCGGCTGGAGATCGTGCGCAGCGTCCGGCACGTGGACGCGGCGTTCGTGGAGACCGTGCCCGACAAGCTGGAGACCTGGAAGCAGGTCCGCTTCGACGTGATCTTCAAGGGCGACGACTGGCGGGGCACCGAGAAGGGGGAGAAGCTCGAGCGCGACTTCGCGGCCGTCGGCGTGGAGGTCGTGTACTTCCCGTACACCGTCCACACCTCCAGCACCCTGCTCACCAGGGCGCTGGACGCGCTGGTCACGCCGGGTTCCGGGGAAGCGCGGACAGCTCCCTGAACCACTTGGCGAGGAACGCCACGAGGAAGACGGCGTGCACCGCGGCGAGGACGGCGTAGACCGCGCGGAACAGCCCGGGCGCGCCCAGCGTGAGGAACACCAGGCAGAACACCCCGTAGTCCACCGGCAGCAGGGCGACCGCCCGCAGCCGGGAGGGCGGGGCCGCGGCCGGCGCGCCGCCGCCCGGGTTCCCGGCCGTCTCCGGGGCCGCCCGGGTGGCGGCCGGGGCGCCAGCCCGGGTGGCGGCGCGCTTGAGCTGCTCGGTGAGCAGGCCCCCGCAGAAGGTGACCACGGCCGCCAGCTGGAAGCCGAGCGGGAGCAGCAGCCAGCCGTCGCCCGGGAGGTCGAAGAAGCGGTAGAAGGAGATCAGCACCGCCGTGTGCAGGGCGACCATCTTCACGCAGTCCACCACGTGGTCCAGCCACTCCCCCGCCGGTCCGCCCTTCCCGGTGAGCCGGGCGAGCTGCCCGTCGGCGGAGTCGAAGGCGAAGCCGACGGCCAGGGCGGCGTACACCGCCAGGGCGAGCGGCCAGGAGGGGCGTACGAGGGCCACGGCGGCGATGCCCGCCAGGGTGAACACCGCGCTGACCAGCGTGACCTGGTTCGGGCTGAGCCCCGCCCGGTACGCGACCGCCGCCAGGTAGCGGCCCGCCGGCCGGTTCACGTACCGCGAGTACAGCGACACGCCCTTCGCCGACTTCTGCGCCCCGCGCAGCTCCCCCAGCACCGTCGTCCCCACGAGCCCCCCTCGCGTCCCCGTAACGGCACCGCCCCCGGTGCCACGGCAAGCGCCATGATGACACGGTGGACGTTCCGGTCAGGGGAGTTGCGCCGAGGATCGGCCGAGGAGTCCGGTCGCGGGTCACCGCCCGCGTCAGCGCTCGTCCCGCGGGGAAGGCGAGCGAGGGAGTCGAAGCGCTTCGACAGACTATGGACACCCACACTCACTGAAGCTACTGTCGAAACACCCTGACACAGCCCTTGTCGGAAACGCGCGCGCGTCGAAGCGCTTCACAGATCTTGGAGAGCTGGATGGTCACCCTCGCCGAGGTCGCCCAGCACGCCGGAGTCTCGGCGAGCACGGTGAGCTATGTCCTCAGCGGCAAGCGGTCCATCTCCGCGGGCACCCGGCAGCGGGTCGAGCAGAGCATCCGGGAGCTCGGCTACCACCCGAACGCCGGCGCCCGCGCCCTGGCCAGCAGCCGGTCGAACATCATCGCTCTGATGATCCCACTGCGCACGGACATGTACGTGCCGGTGATGATGGAGATCGCCATCGCGGTGGCCACCACCGCCCGCACCCACGGCTACGACGTCCTGCTGCTCACCGGCGAGGAGGGCCCCGACGCCGTGCGCCGGGTGACCGGCAGCGGACTGGCCGACGCGATGATCGTCATGGACGTCGAACTCCAGGACGAGCGGCTGCCGCTGCTGCGCGGGACCGGCCAGCCCTCGGTCCTGATCGGCCTGCCCGCCGACACCACCGGTCTGACCTGCGTCGACCTGGACTGGGGCGCGACGGGTGCGCTGTGCCTGGAACACCTGGCGGTGCTGGGCCACCGCGACATCGCTGTCATCGGCGAGGCGCCCGCCGTCTACGAGCGGCACACCGGTTTCGCCGAACGCACCCTGGACGGGCTGCGCTCCCGCGCCCGGGAGCTGGGCCTGAAGGTGCTGCACCGCCCCTGCGAGGGCGGGTACGACGCGATGGCGGCGACCCTCGCCCGCATCTTCGACGAGCGTCCGGGCACCACCGGCTTCGTCGTGCAGAACGAGTCCGCGGTGGAACCGCTGCTCGCCCTGCTGCGCCAGCAGGGCCGGGCCGTGCCCGAGGACGTGTCGGTGGTCGCGATCTGCCCGGAGCAGGTCGCCGTCCAGGCCTCGGTGCGGCTGACCTCCGTCGCGGTCCCCGCCCAGGAGATGGGCCGCCGCGCGGTCGAGCACCTGGTGGCCAAGCTCGACGGGCGCGGCCGGGACGAGGTGACGCTCCTCGCCCCCGAACTCACCGTCCGGGCCAGCTCGGGACCGGCCCCGTCCGCACCCTGACCCACGCGCACCGCCCCACGCCCTCCGCGTACCGAGCCGCCCGCACGCCCTCCGCACCCCGATCCGAACACACCGCCCACACACGCTCCGCGCCCCACCCCGCCCCACGCCGTACGCGCCCTGATCCTCCCTCCGTATGCGGAGCTCTCTCCGCCGGGGGCACAGCCCTGCCCGCACCCTTCAGGAGCACGCCCGTGAATCAGCCCGCCGCAGCACCGCCCGAAACGCTCCCCGAGGCACCCGCGGAAACGCCCGCCGAGGCGCCCGCCGCGCTCCGGCCCAAGGCCGGCCTCGCCCAGTCCTCACCCACCGTCGGCACGTTCCGCGAGCGGGACGGTGCGCTGGAGTGGAGCGGCCGCCAGGAGACCGTGCGCATCGAGCCGTGGGGGCCGGACGCGGTCCGGGTCCGTGCCCGGCTCGGCGGCCCGGTCCTCAAGGGCCTGCCCGGCGCGCTCCTGCCCGACGCCCCGGCCACCGGCGCCACCGTCAGGGTCGAGGACGGCCGGGGGCGCCTGACCGTCGGCGCGCTCACCGTCGACATGGACGCCGAGGGCATGATCCGCTTCCTGCGCACCGAGGACGACGGCGAACTGCTGTCCGAGGAGCGGGCGCACTTCTGGTGGCCCGGCCCCCGCCTCTACACCGCCGTCGGAGGCGGCCACCACCGCCTGGAGCAGCGCTTCGCCGCGTACGACGACGAGAAGCTGTACGGCCTCGGCCAGCACCAGCACGGTCTGCTGGACCAGAAGGGCACCGTGCAGGACCTGGTCCAGCGCAACGCCGAGGTCTCCGTGCCGGTGCTCACCTCCAGCCGCGGCTACACCCTGCTGTGGAACAACCCGGCGATCGGCCGCGTCGAGCTGGCCGCGAACGGCACCCGCTGGGTGGCCGACTCGGCCCGGCAGATCGACTACTGGATCACCACCGGCACCCCCGCCGACACCCAGCGCCGCTACAGCGCGGTGACCGGCCGCACCCCGATGCTGCCGGAGTGGGCGGCGGGCTTCTGGCAGTGCAAGCTGCGCTACCGCACCCAGGACGAACTCCTCGCCGTGGCCCGCGAGTACAAGCGGCGCGGGCTGCCGATCAGCGCCATCGTCTGCGACTTCTTCCACTGGACCCACCTCGGCGAGTGGAAGTTCGACCCGAAGGAGTGGCCGGACCCGGCCGCGATGGTCCGCGAGCTGGACGAGCTGGGCATCAAGCTGGTGGTCAGCGTCTGGCCGTCGGTGTCTCCGCTGAGCGAGAACCACCCCGTGATGGAGCAGCGCGGCTACTTCATCGGCACCCAGTACGGCCCGCCGGCACACGCCGACTGGCCGGACAAGGAGGTCGCCTCCACCGTCCAGGTCGCCTTCTACGACGCCACCAACCCCGAGGCGCGGGAGTTCGTGTGGTCGAAGGTGAAGGAGAACTACCTGGACGCCTACGGCATCGAGTCCTTCTGGCTGGACGCCTGCGAGCCGGAGCTGAAGCCGGGGTTCCAGGAGAACCTGCGCTACTGGGCGGGTCCGGGACCGGAGGTCGGCAACCTCTATCCGCTGGAGAACGCCCGCGCGTTCCACGAGGGCATGCTGGCCTCGGGCCGCGAGGAGGTCGTCACCCTCAACCGCTCGGCGTGGGCGGGCAGTCAGCGCCACGGCGCGGCCCTGTGGTCGGGTGACATCGGCACCGACTTCGCCACCCTGCGCCGCCAGATCGCGGCCGGGCTCAACACCGCTCTGTCCGGCATCCCGTGGTGGAACACCGACATCGGCGGCTTCCACGGCGGCGACCCGGACGACCCGGCCTACCGGGAGGTGCTGGTCCGCTGGTTCCAGTTCGGCGCGCTGTCGCCGTTGATGCGCCTGCACGGCTTCCGCGACCCGGGCATGCCGCTGGGCCCGGAGATGACCGGCGGCCCCAACGAGGTCTGGTCCTACGGCGAGAAGGCCTACCCGGTCCTGGTGAAGTACCTGCGGCTGCGCGAGCGGCTCAGGCCGTACGTGCTCTCGGTGATGCGGGAGGCCCACGAGGAGGGGCTGCCCGTGATGCGGCCGCTGTTCCTGGAGTTCCCCGGGGACCGGGCGGCCTGGACCGTGGACGACGCCTACCTCTTCGGCCGCGATCTGCTGGTGGCCCCGGTGCTGACGGCCGGCGCCACGGCCCGTACGGCATATCTCCCGGCGGGCGCGCGGTGGACGGACGCGTGGACGGGTGCGACGTACGAGGGCGGTCGGACCGTCACCGTCGACGCGCCGTTGGACCGGATCCCGCTGTTCCTGCGGGACGGGGCTCGGCTGCCGATCACCGAGTAGCACGGCCCCGGCACGGACGTGCGGCCGGTCCCACAGGGGAGGGACCGGCCGCGCACCCATGCGGGCGGGTAGGTCAGCTGCTGCTGACGCTCAGGCTGTCGGTGGTGAAGTTCGGCCCGCCGGACGACGAGGTGGGGCGTATGGGGGGTCGCGGGGGAACTGCGGTGTCACGACGTCCCCAGGTCGAGGACGTGGTCCTCTCCGGCGACCAGGTCGAGCGGTCGGACCCCGGAGGGAGTCCTGAGTTCGATGCGGTGGGTACGGGCCGGGCGCAGGACGGCGGTCGCCCTTCCGCGGGCCCGGGTGAGGTCCAGCTCGGCGCCGAACCGGGTGCGCACGCCCCGCAGTTCGCCCTCGGGGCAGCCGGCCGGGAGCGCGGGGAGCAGGACGAGCCGGTCCGGGGTGGATTGACATCCTCCCCCTCTTGAAAGAGGGGGATTCCAACCCAGCTGGGTTGAGGTTCACGGACGCTCGATCGCTGTGCGGGCGGTGTCGTCCCTCCGGCACAGGCTTGGCGCCTGGGGCGGGGGATCCCGCCCTGTCCTGCCGCGACGTCGGTTGCAGCGTTGTTGTCGGCGTTGCAGGTGAAGCCGCAGGAGGAGCAGCAGAACCCGGCTTGGCTCCTGCGCGAGTTCTTGTCGATCCATCCGCACGCACTGCATCGCAGACTGGTGTACGGGGCCGGTACGTCTTCGACGCGCTCCGGAAGGCGGTGCCCCCAGGCGGCGTTGAGGGCGTCGAGGGTCACGTACTTCGCGCGCAGCCAGCGGCGGAACGCGGCGGCGGCCTCGTCGCCGTAGTCGTAGGTGCAGTACTCGTTGTTGATGTGCCACAGGGTCAGGGCGGGGTGGCCGGCGTACCGTGCGGCCAGGTCCTCGGTGATGGCGGCGGCGTAGCGGCGGTAGGTCGCCTGGAGTGCGAGAAGTGCTGACGGCCGCCCCACCACTCGGTGCGGCCGTCCTCGTCGCGCGGCAGGGTCTCGGGGTGCAGGCGGCCCATCCAGGGCGGGGGCGAGGAGGTGGGGGTGGCGACGACGACGCCGATGCCGCTCAGGTCCATCAGGTCCATGAGCCGGTCGAGTCAGCCGAACTCCCGTGCTCCCCAGCGTGGTTCGAGCTTAGCCCAGGAGAAGACACCGAGGGTGACGGAGTTGACGCCGGCGTCCTTCATCAGCCGGACGTCCTCCTGCCAGGTCTCCTCGGGCCACTGCTCGGGGTTGTAGTCGCCGCCGAAGAGGATGCGGCCCCGGGTGGCGGCGGCGAGGGTCGGCCGCCTGTGAGGACCGTACGGCGAGGAGGAGTTCACCCCTTCACCGCCCCCGTCAGCATGCCCTTCCTGAAGTGCTTCTGGACGAACGGCGACAGTACGGCCACCGGCAGCAGCGCCATGACCATGACCGCCATCTGCACGGCCAGCCCCGACAGCTGCCCGGTCCTGATGGCCTGCCCCAGCCCCACCGGGGCCTGCTGCTTCTGCACCAACTGGATCATGACGTTCTGCAACGGCATCATGCCCTGGCTGTTGAGGTACAGCGACGCGTTGAACCAGGCACTCCAGTACCCGACGGCGTAGAACAGCGTGATGACCGCCAGCACCGCCCGCGACAGGGGCATCACGATCCGCCACAGGATCCGGAAGTCCCCGGCCCCGTCGATCCGGGCGCTGTCGATGAGCTCCTGGGAGATCCCCATGAAGAATCCGCGCAGGACGAGGATGTTGAACACGCTGATCGCGCTGGGCAGGATCAGCGCCGGATAGGTGTCCGTCAGCCCGAGGGACTGCACGAGCAGATACGTCGGAATCAGGCCGGCGCTGAAGAACATGGTCGCCAGCAGGATCATCAGGACCCATCGATGTCCCAGCGAACCGGTCCGCGAGAGCCCGTACGCGCACAGGACGGACACCGTCATCGAGAACAGCGTGCCGACCAGCGTGATCAGCACGCTGATGACCGCGGCCCGGGTGACCTGCCCCCCGCTGAGGAGTTCCTTGTAGGCGATGAAGGTGATCCCCTTGGGCACCATCACCAGCCCGCCGGCCTCGTCGATGGTCCTGCGGGAGGACAGGCTGGTGACCACGACGATCCACAGCGGAAAAAGGATCCCCAGACAGGCGAGGGCGAGGACGAGCCCCTTGCCCGCCAGGCCGGCCCTGCCGGGTTCCTCCTCCCACACGGGCCGGGGCGGGGCGGCCCACCGGCCCCGCCGGGCGGCGGGCTCACGCACGGGCTTGTCGATGACGGCGGTCACTTCTTGTACACCCCCTGCTCGCCCATGAGATGGGCCACCTTGTTCGCGGCGAGCACCAGTCCGATGCTGACGACGCCCTTGACGAGGCCGGCGGCGGCCGCGTAGCCGAAGTCCTGGTTGCGCACGCCGTTCCACCACACGAAGGTGTCGAGGACCTCCCCCGCTCCGGGTCCGACGGCGTCGCGCTGGAGCAGGATCTGCTCGAAGCCGACCGTCAGCGCGTCACCGACGCGCAGCACCAGCAGCAGGGCGATCACCGGCCGCAGCGCGGGCAGGGTGACGTGCCACATCCGCCGCCGGCGCCCGGCGCCGTCCATCGCTGCGGCCTCGTACAGGTCCGGCGGGACGGAGGCCAGCGCGGCGAGGAAGACGATGATCCCCCACCCGGCGTCCTTCCACACGGTCTGCGCGGTGACGAGGAACTTGAAGGTCGACGGGTCGGACATGATGTCCAGTCCGTCGAAGCCGTGCTGCCGCAGCAGCTGCGACAACAGCCCGGCGCCGCCGAAGAGTTGCTGGAAGACGGCGATGACCAGCACCCAGGAGAAGAAGTGCGGCAGGTAGAGGACCGCCTGCGAGATCGCCCGGACCCGGGGCCTGGCCACGCTGTTGATGAGCAGGGCGAGCATGATCGGGACCGGGAAGTACAGGACGAGCTGGAGGAAGAACAGCACCAGGGTGTTCTGGACGGCGTTCCAGAAGGCCGAGTCCTCGAAGATCCGCTGGAAGTTCTCCAGCCCCACCCAGGGGCTGTGCAGGATCGAGACGACGCCGTTGTCGCTGATGTACGGGTCGTAGTCCTGGAAGGCGACGACGTTGCCGAGGATGGGCAGGTAGTTGAAGACCAGGACCAGGACGACGGCCGGCAGCGTCATCAGGAGCAGGACCCGGTCGCGTCGGAACCTGAGGCGGAAGCCCGGTCGGCCCGGCTCCTTCTTCTTCTCCCGCTTCTCCCGGGAAACGGTGGCGTCGCCGGACGCCACCGGGGTCTTCACCGGCGTACTGGCCTCGGCATCGCTCCGAGGCACCGTGCTGTGGGACACGGCCGATCTCCTTGCCTCAGTGCCGGGTCAGCTCGCCGCGGAGCCGTTGTCGTCGAGGAGCTTCTTGTACCAGTCGCGCAGCTTGTCCCCGCCCTTGCTCTTCCAGTCGGAGATGAACTGCTGCATGTCGCTGATCTTCTTGTGGCCGCGGGCGATGTCGTCCTCGAGCTGCTCCATGTCATTGGTGAGGCCGGCGTAGCGGTTGGGCTCGACGACCTGCAGGCCCCAGAAGGACGACTTCCTGGTGAAGGAGCCCATCCGCTGCTGCCACTCGACCATGCCCTTGGTGTAGTCCGGGAAGTCGGGGTGGGCGATGGTCGCGGCGGGGCTGGCGACCATGACGTAGGCGTTGGCGACCTCGAGGTTGCCCTTGTCGGTCTTGACGGGCACGCCGTTCTTCAGCGTGTAGTGGGTGCCCTCGATACCGTAGTTGGTCATCATCCACTCCTTGGTGCCGTACGGCGCCGCGGTGACGTTGGCGACGGCCAGCGCGTCGTGGATGACGGACTCGGAGGCCTTCTTGTTGACGAAGGCGAAGATGGAGGCCGGGTTCGCGGCCCACAGGACGGGGTTGCCGCCGTCATGGCCCCACAGGTCCATGCCCCAGACCTTGAAGTCCGGGTTCTGGGCGGCCTGGATCGCCTGCTGCCCGTACCAGTTGGAGATGTCGTTGTTCCAGATCAGGAACTCGCCGGCGGCGAACTTGGAGCTGGGGTCGGTGGCCTGGCTCTTGCCCAGCCTGAAGTCGGGGTGGACGTAGCCGGCGGCGAACAGCTTGCGCGTCCACTCCAGCGCCTCCAGGTACTCCGGGGTCTCCATGCGGTGGGTCATCCTGCCGTCGACCATGGTCCAGCTGAGGGACTTCTCCCCGCCGCTGATCACGCCGAAGGTGTTGAACGCGGTCCACTTCATGTCGCCGCAGGCCCACCGCTTGGCCTTGGGGCTGCTGATCTCCTTGCACAGGTCCATGAACTCGTCGGCGGACTTCGGGACTTCGTAGCCCTGCTTGTCGAAGATGTCCTGGCGGTAGAGGGGCACGATGTTCTGCACGTACGAGGCGGGCATCGGCAGGCCCATCAGCCTGCCGCCGAAGATGGAGCGCTGCCAGGCGTCACCGGGGATCGCCGCCAGGTTCGGGTACTCCTTGACCTTGTCGCCGGACAGGTAGGGACCGAGGTCGGCGAACTTGCCGATGATGGCGCTGGGGATCTTGCCGGTCATGTTCCAGCCCGGGATGACCACCACGTCCGGGATGTCGCTGGAGGCGAGGACCGCGCCGAGCTTCTGGTCGTAGGTGTTGCCGTCCTGGTTCTGCCACTGGACGTCGACGCCGATCATGTCGTTCGCCGCGGTGTAGTAGGCGCAGGTCTGCTTCGGCGGGGACCCCCAGAACGGCGACATGACGGTGACCTTGCCGCCCTTGCCGAGCTTCTTCGGCACCGAGGTCTTCAGGCCGGCGATGTCGAGCTTGCCGGTGAAGCCCATCGCCGAGCCGTTCTTGGACGGGATGTCCGGCGTCACCACGTTGCCGGCCACGTAGGCCGGCAACAGCTTCTTCGCGTCCTTGCCCGACGAGGTGCCCCCGCCCGAGCCGCTGTCCGAGCCGCCGCAGGCGGCGAGCAGCGGCATTCCTCCGGCCACGGCTGCGGTGGCGACCGCCGTGGAGGCGAGGAAGCTTCTCCGGCTGGGGCCGGCGGAGGCGGGGGCGGCGTTCGTCATTGCGTCAACCCTTCGTGGCGCACCGGGGCACCCTGGCGGTGGCGCAGTCGGCTGCGGTGTCCCGATGTCTCGATGTCCCGAGTGGAGCTGGCTGTCTCGAGTGGAGCTGGCTGAGCTGAAGCGGTCCTCGGAGGATGTTCCGTCGTCCCCGAGGGGCGGCTCACTGCGTCGAAGCGCTTCGATGTTGCTGCGAGGTTAAGTGAAGCCCTAGGGGTGCACAAGAGTCGGATCGAAGTTTCCTCGATGCCGCCGAGGGTGCCTCGTGCTCCAACACGTCGTGAAACGACAGTGGATTGGCGGACTTCCTGCCTCGAGGTGTCTTGACACCCACCCCGGAGCCGACTGAGCATCGAAGCGCTTCGAAAGAGGCCCGCCGCTCCAGCCCAAGGGGACCCCCAACGTGACCGTACGCACGCCTCCCACACCACCCTTCCGCGATCCGCGACTGCCGTTCGCGAAGCGCGTCGACGATCTGCTGGCACGGCTGACCCTCGACGAGAAGGTCTCCTTCCTGCACCAGTTCGCGCCCGCCGTCGAGCGGCTCGGCATCGACGCCTTCCGCACCGGCCAGGAGGCCCTCCACGGGGTGGCCTGGATGGGCCCGGCGACGGTGTTCCCGCAGGCCGTCGGGCTCGGTGCGACCTGGAACGACGAACTGGTGCGCCGGATCGGCGAGGCGGTCTCCAAGGAGGTCCGGGCCATGCGCGCCCGTGACGAGCGCGTCGGCCTCAACGTCTGGGCGCCGACCGTCAACCTGCTGCGCCACCCCCTCTGGGGCCGCAACGAGGAGGGCTACTCGGAGGACCCCGGGCTGACGTCGGCGATCGCCACCGCCTACACCCGGGGGCTGCGCGGGGACCACCCGACGTACTGGCGCACCGCGCCCGTCCTCAAGCACTGGCTGGCGCACAACAACGAGACCCACCGGGACACCACGTCGTCCTCCGTGCGCCCGCGCGTACTGCACGAGTACGACCTGAGGGCCTTCCGCGACGCCGTACGGGCGGGCGCGGTGGCCGGGGTGATGCCCGCCTACAACCTGGTCAACGGCCGCCCCAACCACGTCTCCCCCCACCTGGGCGAGCACCTGCGCACCTGGACCGACCAGGACCTGCTCGTCTGCTCGGACGCCGGCGCACCCTCCAACCTGGTCGACTCCGAGCACTACTTCGCCACCCATGAGGAGGCCACCGCCGCCGCGCTGCTCGCCGGTGTGGACAGCTTCACCGACCACGGCACCGACCCGGCGAAGACCGTGGCACGCCTGAGAGCCGCGCTCGACCAGGGCCTGTTGACGGAGGCGGACGTCGACACGGCCGTGCGCCGCCAGGTCTCGGTGCGTTTCCGGCTCGGCGAGTTCGACCCCGAGCACGATCCGTACGCCGCCACCACCGGCGAGTTCGACACCCCGGAGCACCGCGCCCTCGCCCAGGAGGCAGCCGAGCAGGCGGTGGTGCTGCTGAAGAACGACGGCCTGCTGCCCCTCGCCCCCGGCACCCGGATCGCCGTGGTCGGGCTGCTCGCCGACGAGTGCAAACTCGACTGGTACAGCGGCACGCTGCTGCACCGCTGCACCCCGCTGGAGGGCCTGTACGAGCGGTTCGGCGCCGAACGCGTCGACTTCGCCGAGGGCGTGGACCGGGTCCGGCTGCGCACCGGCAGCGGCGCCTGGCTGCACGTTCCGCCCGCCGGGGAGGCGGACGAGCCGGTGCGCGGCGCGGAGGGCGCCCTCGACCCGGCCCTGCTGGCCGGCCGCACCGACCTGCCCCCGCTCACCACCGACCCCACCGGCACCGAACTCGCCCTGACCGACTGGGGCGACGGCGTGCTGACCCTGCGCGCGCCGGACGGCCGGTATCTCTCGGTGGCCGACGACGGCTACGTCCGCGCCTCGGCCGACCAGCCCGGCGGCTGGGTGGTGCAGGAGACGTTCCGCCTCGAACCCCACGGGCAACCCCACGAGAACCGTCACCTCCTGCGGCACATCGGCACTGGTCGCCACGTGTGTGTCGCCGCCGACGGCGTGAAGGTTGCCGGGGAGGACGGACCGGACCCGGAGGTCTTCGAGCTGGTCGTGGCCGAGCGCGGCGAGGAGGCGGTGGCCCGGGCCGCCGCCGGGGCCGACGTGGTGCTGGTGGTCGCGGGCAACGACCCGCACATCGGCGGCCGCGAGACGGAGGACCGTACGACCCTGCGCCTGCCCGGCCACCAGGAACGGCTGCTGAGCGCCGCCCGCGCCGCCAACCCGAACACGGCGCTGGTGCTGGTCTCGGCGTACCCGTACGCCGTCGACCCCGAGCCGCTGCGTGCGATGCTGTGGACCGCGCACGGCGGGCAGGCGGCCGGCACCGCGCTGGCCCGGGTGCTCGCCGGCGACGTCTCCCCCGCCGGCCGGCTCCCGCAGACCTGGTACGCGAACGACTCCGACCTGCCCGGCCTGCTCGACTACGACATCATCGGCAGCCGCCAGACCTACCTCTACTTCGAGGGCACCCCGCTGTTCCCGTTCGGGCACGGGCTGTCGTACGCGTCGTTCGCCTACGACGGCCTGACCGCCCGCGCCGACGGCGAGACGGTCCGCGTCTCCTGCACCGTCACCAACACCGGGGACGTCACCGCCGACGAGGTCGTCCAGCTCTACCTGCGGGCGGTGAACCCCTCGGTCCCCCGCCCGCGCCGCGAACTGGCCGCCCACCGCCGCATCACGCTCGCCCCGGGCGGCTCACTGGAGCCCGTCTTCGAAGTCCCGCTGTCCGCCTTCGAATTCTGGGACGTCGCCCAGGGCCGCCGGCGTCTGGAGCCGGGCCCCTACGAACTGCTCGTCGGCGCCTCCAGCGAGGACATCCGCCTGCGCACCACCCTCACGCTCGACGGTGAACCCGGTGCACCCCGCCCGGTGCGCGAACGCGGCCTGGAGGCCGCCGACTTCGACGAGCAGTCCGGCATCGAGATCGTCGACCGGACGAGGACGTCGGGTGACGCGGTGACGGCGGCGACCGGACGGACGGGCGAACTGGTCTACCGCAGCTGCGACTTCCGGGAGGGCGTCCGGGAGGTAGCCGCCGAGCTGTCCGGTGCGGGCGTCGCCGAGATCTCCCTGGACGGCGGCCCGGTCCTCGCCGTCCTCACCCCGGCCCCGGCCACGCCCAGGCCGGATCCCTACGGGTACACCACCGTCCGCGCCGAGTTCACCGCCGAGGGCGTGCACGACGTCCGTCTCGAGCTGCGCGGCCCGCTGCGGCTCGCGCGCGTCGGCTTCTCCGGTTGAGGGTCCGGAAGGAGCCGGCACAGGACGACGGCCGCAGCCCCCGCACAGTGGGTTCTTCGCATATGGCCTGACCTGGTGTTTCTCTCCGGCCTGGGCAGACGCGAGCCGTTTCGGGCCGCCTCAACCCATCTCGGCCCGGCTGAAGACTTCTTAGCCCCGTGCCGTGTTCCCGCGGGAACACGGCAACGGAAACCGTAGCGCGATGCCGTCACGACCCGCGTCTTCTTGCCTCAGAGGTCCCATCCGCCCACGCCGGCGCCAAGTCGGCTGGAGCGCATCGCTGCCTCGCCGCACCCGTTCCACAAATAGGGGGTGGGCCCGGCGCTCTGCAGGCAGCCCACCTTGATAGTCCCGACCAAGTCGCGGAGTACGAAGCGGTACGACCCCCCCCTCCGACCTGCGGCTTTTCCATCCCCCCAGCTCAGCACCCCGCCTGAGCCCGTCTCAACCCGTCTCGGCCCGACTCACACGCCTCAGGGAGGCCACTTCGGGAGCAACGAGAGCACGCTCGGGAGCACCACCAGGGAGGCGGTCAACCGCTGCCTCCGGCCGAGGACCGACTGAACCCCAGGCGCCCACGGCGGGCGGCCTCCCGCTACTCCTCGCCACTCAGCGCAACGGTTCAGCGCAGCACTGCGGCGCGCACGGCCGCGGCCAGCTCCACCGCAGTCGGCCGCAACTCCGGGGGCTGCGCCAGCACGGTGGTCGACAGGACTCGCTGCACGCCCGGCCACATCGACGGAGACCGGACCTGGAACGCGCCTTTGCCGATCGCGCGGCGCAGCTCGGAGGCGGTCAGCTGCGCCGGGTCCGCGCCGGCGCCCTCGTAGTCGAGCGGCCAGTCACCGGTGATCGCCCACCACAGGGACGCAGCCAGCGTGTAGACCTCCGCCGGCTGGCTCGGCGCCACGGGGCGCATTCCGTCCTCGACGGCCGCCGCCAGCTCCGGGGCCAGCAGATGCGGCATGCCTCCCCGGAAGAGACTCGACGCCTGCATCCGGGCCGGGTGCCACGCCCATGACCAGTCGATCAACGCGACACCGCGCGCCGTGTGAATGGCATGGCCAGGCTGTAGGTCTGAGTGCACCCACCCGGTCCGGTGCAGACGCCCGACCGCCTCGCACAGCTCCACCACATACCGGGCTGCCCGGCGCTCGTCGCCGCCCCCCTCGCGGAGGCCACGCAGCGCCTCCCACGTCGACGGTCCCTCATACCAAGGCGTCACCAGCCATGACGTGCTCTGAGATCTTCCGGACGCGCGCAAGGCGCGTGGCTGCCCTACGGCGGCCAAGACGTCCGCCTCCCGGCTGACGACGCTCGCCCCTTCTCCTGAGCCCGTCTTCACCGCAACCGGCCCGGCCGGCCCTGTGACCTGCCACACGGCACAGCCGCGCCGGTCCGTGATCGGGCGGTACCGCACCGGCCCCCCGCACGCCTCCTCCACCGCCTCACGCGCCTCTGAAGGCACCGGCCTGAGATCGGTTACCGTTCTTTCGCCGGTAGTACCTGACTCGTGCCCCGATGGGCAGCTTCGGTGAATCGACCATGCGCCCTCCCGTGTCCCGTCAGAGTAGGGCGGTCGCCGACGTCGCGGGTACCTTCCGCAACGATCGGGGGACACACAGCTACCCGGCCAACCGTTCAACATCGGAGGGGAACGCGTGCCGCAACTCGTTCTGTGGGACATCGACCACACGCTCATCGACACCCGAGGCGTCGGCCGCGAGCTGTCGGCCGCGGCATTCGAAGAGGTCACAGGCCAACCGATGCTCCAGCAAGCGAAGATCGACGGGATTACCGAAGCAGTGATCTTCCGCGAGACCGCCGCGCTTCACGGCCTCACCACCGATCGGGCAGACTTCGAACGCTTCGCGGCTGCTCTCACCGCACAGCACATCGAGCACGCCAGCGAGCTGCGGGAGCGAGGCCACGCGCTCCCGGGCGCTGCCGCGGCGCTCGAGGCCCTTGCTGCCGCCGGAATGCGTTAGACGGTCGTCAGCGGCAACGTGCGAGCCGTTGCCGAGATCAAGCTCAGCGTGTTCGGCCTGGACACACACATCCAGTGGGACGGCGGCGCCTACGGCGAAGACGCCGATCTCCGGCCAGGTCTCGTCAAGCTGGCCCTCGCCCGCTCATCTGCTGCCGCCTCGGACGCTGCGCTCATCGGCGACACACCCGCCGATGTCGAGGGCGGCCGTGAAACCGGAGTCCGAGTCATCGGCGTCGCAACAGGCCGCTCCTCCGCAGACGAGCTGCACGCCGCAGGCGCCCAGGCCGTGATCCACGACCTCCCCGACACCGCCGCGCTCCTCAAGCTCGTCACCGCTGGCACGCTGTAAGCGCAGCAGCCGGGCGACGGGGATCAGGCGTCGTACCCCTTCTGCCGCACGACCGGCCCCCACTTCGCGGCAACGACGGCGAAGCAGCCCCGGCACAACGGGCTCCCGCCCAAGCCGTATCTCTTGCACTTCTCCGAGCTTCTCTGCACTTCACCCGAACGGGCGGCGAGGAGATTTCATGGTGGCAAGGAGCCCTGCTAAGAGGCTTCCGGGTGGAGTCCGTATTCGGCCAGCCACCCGAGCAGCTCGTGACGGGATGCCTGGATAAGGCGCCCTCCCGTGAAGCGAGTGTCGTCGGTGACCTCTGCGATGCACTCGGCAGGGGGGACAAAGTTCCGTGCTTCCTCATCTGTAGTGAACTCGGCCTCTGCGAGTACCAAGCCCTGCAAGTGACCGTCGAAGACGTCAACGCCCAAGGGCGGAACGCTGAAACGGGTCTTCGACAGCAGGGCGGCTGGCAGTGAGGCAAGCACGTCGTACTCGGCCGGCGCCAGGTACGTATTCGTGATCAGCCCCTGGATGGCGCCAGGCTGAGAGATCGGGACCTTCTGGGAGAGCTTGAGCTCACAGCGGCCATCCGAGAAGTCGGCCCGACGCAACCGCAAGCGCGTTCCTGCCACATACCGGTCGTTGATTACGCGACTGACGGTAACCGCCGACTGCGCTGGCGGCTCAGCCAGCAGGAACCGCCTCTCCCGCTCGACGCGTGCGTACTTGCCAGGGTGAACCGCTTGGCCTTCAACCCCACCTCTTTTGTCCATCATGAGGGACAGCCTCTCAGCCGCGAGGGCGCGGAAACTCAAGGTCAACAGTGGTTCGTCGTCGTGAGCGGATGGCGTCCGTTCTACTTGCTCCGCAGTCTTCGAACAGAATAGAACGCGACCGGCGGTGTCCACTGTCAGTGACGTCTCGTACCGTATGCGTATGTCCTCTTCCCCCCGGCCTTCGGGCCAGGTCACCCCTGCGCGGGATCAGGTCAACGAGCAGATCCGCCGTCTCATGGACCAGAAGCCGAGCCCGGAGCGCACCGCCGCGTACCAACTTGCCCTTGAGGCGTGGGCGGCCGGCTCCCGCGACGGTGCAGGTGGTCGCGGGTATGTAGGTGCGCTCGGCAAGCACGCGCCGGGTGTTGACCCGCCGGTCGATGGAGGCGCCCGCGCTGTCGGGGATGACGTCGATCGGGCTGCGGCGGACGACGACCGGCCCGGAGATGTACAGCCACGCGGTGCCGGGCGGGGCCGGCATGCCGTCCGGGCCGCTGTTGGCCGCGGAGTACCCGGAGCCGACGATCACACAGTTCCCGGCGAGCGTCGGCAGCCGGTTCCCGTCGACGTAGGCGATGTTGCAGCAGCCGAGGAGCGCGGCGGCGCCGGTGGGCACGTGCAGGGTGCCGACGCCGCCGTACGACTCGGCCAAGCAGCCCTCCAGCGCGGCCACGCCCTGCGCGATCGACACCGGCCCCGCCGCGGGGGTCAGGTCGATCGCGCGCGGGGCAAGCGTGTACCGCCAGAACGCGGACTCGACGGCCTGCTGCTCCCCCAGCTCCAGCGAGGCCCGCACGTGGTCGATGGCCTCCTGGTACGACCAGCCGATCGTGGAGCACCGCACACCGGCGTAGATCGTGACCGGGTCGGCCTCTTCGTGGATCGGCGGGAAGAACTCCTTCTGCGTCGGCGGGCTTCCGGGGCTTTCGTCGCCCAACGACTCGTCGGGCGGGCACCAGTCGGTGTCACGGACTGGGGAGCAGCCCAGTGCCATCCACTCGACACCGAGCAGCTCGTGCTCGTCGGTGACGTCGATGACGTTCGTGCAGCCGCCGAGGATCCCGTACGGGAGCGGACGCCCAGGAATTGTCTCTACGCGTCGTCTCATACCTGCAGGTGGCACGTCAGATCACCCCCACGGGGAGCAACCGACGCGCCGACGACGGTCGTTGTACCTGAGGAGAGGGCCGACGGCGCTCCACACGCCGCCGACCCAAACCGACCCCTTGGCAAGAAGGAGTACGGCCTTGACGGCCGACCTTACGGCACCCCTCGCTGCTGTCCCAACGCCCATCTCACCCATGCCGAGGCCGGGCTGCCAGTTCCACGCGATCGCTCCTCCGCGGCTGCGGATACCGTGGAAGGGGTGATCGACCTGGGGAGGCTGGATATGGACCCGTCCCGCCGCAGTGTCCTGGGTGCCGGCCTGTTCTCCGTGGCCGTCACCATTCCCGGCTGGCCTGATGTAGTCGGGCGTGCCGATGCCATTCGGTCCGGCCGCACGACCCGCATCGGCATGAACGAAGTGGACATGGTCGTCGCCATGACCGAGCGCGTCTCGGAACTGGACGACGAGTTCGGCGGCCGTCACGCACGCCCCATGGCGGCCTCGTTCATGGTCAACACCGTGGCCTCCTACCTGCGTGCCGACGCACCCGAGGACGTACGCAAGGCGATGCTGTCCGCCGCCTCGGACCTGCTCTACTTGACCGGCTACATGGCCGTGGACGAAGGTCTGCACGGTCTCGCGCAGCGCTACTACGTCAAGGCCCTGGAGCTGGCAGGCGCTGCCGAGGACCACCTGACGTACTGCACCACCCTGCGGGGCATGAGCGTCCAGGCGGTCGACCTCCGCCACGGGGTGAAGGCTATGGAGTTGGCCGATGCCGCCGCCGCGGCTTCCCCGAAAGCCGGCCCTCGGATGCTGGCCTTCCTCTTCGGCCAGCAGGCGCACGCTGCCGCGCAGACCGGCGACCGTGCGGGCGCGCTGCGCTACATCCGGGAGGCCGAGGCGGCCATGGACCGTGCCGAGTCACGCGGCAAGGCGTTCGGCTCGTATGACCCCTCTTCACTCAACTACCATGTGAGTCAGGTGCGTTACGAACTTGGTGACAAGGCCGGAGCCGTCGAAGCCATGCAACAAGCGGACCGGCTCCGCCCCAGCGCGTACCAGCGCACACGCGTACACCGTCGCGGCCTGTTGGCAGAGCGGCAGTTGGAACTCGGCCACCTCGAAGCAGCCTGCGCCACCTGGCACCAGGCCCTCGACGACTACCCCAAGGTGCAGTCCGGCCGCGCCGACGACCGCGTGAAGGCGATGTTCGGTCTCTTGCGCCCTCATCTGAAGAACGCGACGGCGCTCGACCTGTACGACCGAGCACGGACGATCGCACCACCGTCGCTGGTCACCTGATCCCCGTCGCTCCTTCAAGCTCAGCCACAGAAAGTCAGCCACGACGGCGGGTGCGCCGACAGATCACCCGCCACGTGTGCTTCCAGCAACCCCGCACCGGCCTCAACCACGCCTCTTCCTTCCGTCACAGCATCCGCCCCGCTCCGGCCTGGCCGCTCAGCAGCGGGATGGGCTACTCGATCTCTGGCTTCGCCTGTGACCCACGCCGACGACGATCGATCGCGGCCTTCGGTGCTGCAGCCTGACGTGGTGCTGTGCGGCGTTCGGCGGAGTCGGCCTGGCGGCGCCGCTGCGGTTGCTTCCGGGATCGGAGTCGGCTCACTTGTCTGCCACTGCGCGCCGAGTGGCCGGTGGCCGTCGCCAGCGGGGCGGCAGACAGGAGCGGGCGGCGGCCACCGGCCGCCGACGCGCGGCGGCCCGCGCAAGCGGGACGCCCTTCTTGATCAAGTAAAGAAACTCTGAACAGCTCTCCGAAGGCCATCCCCGTGTTGCCGCACCGTGGCGTGGTCCGGGGTCAGCGTCGACGTCGGCCTTCGGCGAGCCTGTCGCGTAGGAGTTGGGCCTTGGCGGCGTTCTCCTCTGGTGTGTAGTTGCCGCTGAGGCGCTTGCGTTGCTCCATGACGGCGCGCATGGCGTCCCGGTGGGCGGTGGCGGCTTCAAACTCGGCGCCGGCCTTCGCGAAGCGTTCTTCGGCGGCCTCCAGTTCGGCGGCGACCTCGTCGTCGGTCTTGCCGCTGAGTCTTACGGCCTCTTCGTCCGCGCGGCGCTGAGCTGTCGCCTGTTCCAGCGATTCGTTGTAGCGCTTGAGGAACTGATCACGCGGGCCGAGCTGGCGGACGAAGACGCCCCGGCCCTGTACGGAGTAGATCAGCCCTTCCTCCTTGAGGACCCGCAGGGCGTTCTGCGCGGTGGAGTTGGCGATGCCGAACTGAGCTTGCAGGTCGCGGGCGGAGGGGAGCTTGGTCCCCGGTGCGAGCTGGCCGTCCTGGATCTGCTTGCGGAGCGCGTCCGCGGTCTGCACGTACGGCGGTCGGGGGTCGTCGGCCGGTGCGACCTGCCATCCCCGCTGAAGGTCACCGAGTCCGACGTATGCGGGGTCCGACTCGCTGGCGGCGGCCTCTTCTTCGTGCTCGGCCTCCGCGTCCTGAGCGCGCACGTAGCTGCCCCGGCCGAGGACGGAGTAGATCAGCCCTTCCTCTTTGAGCAGGCGCAGGGCGTTCTGGACCGTCGAGCTCGCGATCCCGAAGCGCCGTTGCAGCTCGCGCGCGGAGGGCAGTCGCTCGCCCGGACGCAGCTCGCCGTCACGGATGGCGGCGCGTAGGACGTCGGCGGCCTGCACTGTACACCGTGACCGTGATGCTCATGGAGGACGGCCGGGCCGAGGCCCTGAAGATCACGGTCCCGGAGACGGGCCTGGCGGCCGGGCTGAAGCCGGGCGTGATGGTCCGGCCGGTGGAGCTGTTCGCCACCCCGTGGGCGCGGATCTTCAACGGTCGGCTCTCCGACGGCGTCGCCTACCGCGCCGCCCGCCTGGAGCTGGTCGCGGCGGAGGCAGCGCAGTGACCGGCCCCGACAGCCAGGGGCCGCAGCGGAGTCCGCACACGCTGCGCCCCTTGCCGGGCACCGAGGGCAAGGCGGCGTTCGCCGCCTCCGGCGCGGTGCTCGCCCTGCTCGGCCTGACCCCAGCGGAAGCGGCCGGGCTGGACCTGGCCGACATGCTCCGCCTGATATCCGAGACCGAGGGGGACTGACGTGGAGGACCTGACCGACCGCGCGCCGCAGGTGCTGCTGATCGTGGCCGTGCTGGCGGGGGCGTGGCTGCTGTGGACGATGGTGCGCTATATCCGTGCCGACCGGGGCACGCGGGTCAGTATGCGGCAGGCCGTCCGGGTGCGCTGGGGCTGGGTGCGCCTCGCGCGGATGGCCGGGCTGACGGTCACCGACAAGACCCCGGGCCTGCTCGCCCAGCTCACCGCGCCCAAGGACGGCCCTGCCCCCGCACCCCGGGTGCTGACTCCCAGGATCAAGGTGAAGCCGGACCGGTTCGGGGTGATCGTGCGGGCCAGGACGCTGCCGCGGGTCGGATTGGAGGAGTACCAGAAGGCGGCACGCTTTCTGGCGGATGCCTGGCGGTGCACGCGGGTCTCCGTCCTGCCGGACGGGCCTGGTCGGGTGGTGATCCGTGGCGTGCGCTCCGACCCGTTGACCACGCCGACCAGGCACCGGCCCACCGGCGGACCGCCAGAGGACGTGGCGCGCTGGGAGTTGGGGGTGGACGAGTACGCGGCGCCGGTGTGCGTGTCTCTGGCGAACGTGCCCGGGGTGACGGTGGCCGGCACACCCGGCGCGGGCAAGACCTCGGGGATCAACAAGTTCGTCTGTGACCTCGCGCCGTCGGCGGCCGTGCAGATCGTGGGCTTCGACGGGAAGGTATCGCGGGCCTCGGAGGGCGACTACGCGGACCTGGCCAAGCGGATGTTCGCGTTCTGCGGTGACGACCTGGACGAGGCCAACACGCTGTTCAAGCGCCTGGTTCAGCTGCGTCGTCGGCGGTCGTCGGTGATCCGTGACGTGCTGGGCGTGAAGAACATGTGGCACGTCGGCCCCTCGCGGCTGTGGCCGCTCACCGTGGTCCTTATCGATGAGGCGCACACGTTCTTCCGCGAGCACAAGGGCAGCGACGCTGAGACGAAACGTTTGGCCGCGCTGACGGCGGAGAACGCCCGGCTGGTGGAGGACCTGGTCAAGAAGGGCCGCAGCGTCGGCATCCTGACCATCCTGATCAGCCAGAAGACCACCGGGGATGCCATCCCGACGTTCATCCGCGACGTGTGCCCGGTCGGGCTGTCGTTCGCACAGAAGACGGTGGAAGCCGCGGTGGCCGCACTCGGTGACGACATCCGCAACTGGCCGGACGCCAGCCCGGTCACCTTGCAGGACCCCGCCTATGTCGGGGTCGCGGTGATGGCGATGCAGGGCCGTCCCGGCTTCACCCGCATCCGCACCCCCTACGTCTCCGACGCCGACGCCGTCCGTATCGCGGAAGCCACCTCCCACCTGACCGCCGACCCTGCCCTGTGCCTGGACGCACTCCTCGACACCACCGGCCACACGGGCCCCGGCGACGACGACGGGCCGGACGGCCCGGCCGTCCCCCTGGCCAAGCCCTGAACGCCCCCAATCCCCATGCCCCGAGAGGAGGCCCCGCGCATGGCGGAAGAACGGTTCACCCGGCGCACTGTGACCGTGGTGATGGCTGTGATCGCGGTCCTGGCCTTCGTCTTCTCCTTCGGCAACATCTGGGCGCTGGCCCTGCGGCTCGGCGTCCCCCGCCCAATCGCGCCTCTGATCGCGCCCATGGTGGACCTGTCCGTCATCGGACTCCTGGTCGCCCTGCGGTTCCTCGCCCTGCGCGGCGTGTCCAAGGCGGAGCTGAAGGCCGGCACCCGGCTGCTGCACCTGTGCGGGCTGCTCACTCTCGCGCTGAACACCGCCGAGCCGCTGCTGACCGGACGCTACGGCCGGGCCTGCCTGGACACCGTCGCCCCGCTCCTACTCCTGGGCTGGGGCCACGTCGGCCCCGCCTTCCTCGCCTACTTCCACACCGCCGCACACCAGGAGGACGCCACCACAACCACCCCAGGCCCCGCGCCCATCGCCGAGCCGGTGCCCACTACCGCGCCCGCTCCCGAGACCGCGCCCCCGGTCCCGGCCCCTGAACCGGTCCCCACCGCGACACCTGCGCCGACCCTGGCCGAAGCACCCGCCGTGATGGAGGCGCCCGGCTCCGCCCCGGCCGTCGCCAAGGCCCCTGCCACCGGCCCTCGCCCGGCCCTGCCCGCCGCACTGCTGAGTGCGGCCCGGCGCATCGCGGACACCCACCACGCCGAGCACGGAACACCGGTCACCGCCGCCCAGCTCGCTACCCGCATGGGCATCGCCCTGCCGGTGGCCACCGTCGCCCTCGCTCAACCCTGAGCCACCGGGCCACCGGCCGGATCACCCCTCCCTGAAATCCACGCCCACCCCATGGGCCTGGTTCGTCATGCCCCAAGCAGCACCAACACGCCTCCTCGCCTGGTTGGTTGCTGCTCGGGGGCACCCACCCGACAGAAGGGACACGCCCCGAATGGTCACCCTGGACCTGCGCCACGTGGCAAGCCCCGCCGTGCGGGACCTGCTCCACCTCGTCAACCAGCCCGACTTCGACCGCGCCCAGCAGCAGATCGAACGCCTCGGGGGCTGCACCGAACCCGTCCGCCTGACG
The DNA here is from genome assembly GCF_032658145.1 of Streptomyces sp. MK7. Taxonomy (NCBI): domain Bacteria; kingdom Bacillati; phylum Actinomycetota; class Actinomycetes; order Kitasatosporales; family Streptomycetaceae; genus Streptomyces; species Streptomyces sp. MK7. The sequence continues at coordinate 93,943 of NZ_JAVACL010000008.1, read as the reverse complement.
GGGCGGAGCACCACCGTCGACACCGCGACCGGTGAGGTCCTGCGCTCCTACACGACGACGGAGGAGCCCACGGGCAGCCTGCTCACCGCGTGCGGGAACCGCCGCGCCTCCCGCTGCCCGGCCTGCTCCCGCCTCTACGCCGCCGACACCTACCACCTCATCCGCGCCGGCCTCTCCGGCGGCAAGAACGTCCCCGACACCGTCCGCACCCACCCGCGCGTCTTCGTCACCCTCACCCCACCGTCCTTCGGCCCCGTCCACAACCGCCCCACTACCCCGGGCGGCGATGTCCGGCCCTGCCGCTGCCGCAAGCTCCACGAACCGACGGATCCACTGCTCGGCACGCCGCTGAACCCGGCAACGTACGACTACGCGGGCGCGGTCCTGTTCAACGCCCATGCCTCCGCGCTGTGGGCGCGCTTCACCACCTATCTGCGCCGGGAACTCGCCGCCGGGCTCGGCATGACGCAGAAGGCCGCCCGCGAGGTCCTGCGGGTCTCCTTCGCCAAGGTCGCCGAGTACCAGCAGCGCGGCCTGGTCCACTTCCACGCCGTGATCCGCCTCGACGGCCCGGACGGCACCAGTCAGGCCCCGCCGCCGTTCGCCACCGTCGCCGTGCTCTCCGACGCCGAACGAGCCGCCGCCGCACGGGTCCGCGTCAGGGTCACGTCGGATGCGGTCGGGGAACGCGAACTCGCTTGGGGCGAACAGCTCGACGTACGCGAGATCGCCGCCTTCGGCACCGACACCGAACTCACCGATCAAGCTGTCGCCGCCTATGTGGCCAAGTACGCCACCAAGTCCGCCGACTCCTCCGGCACCCTCGACCGCGCCCTGTTCTGCCGCCCCTGTCACGGGCGTGGCGCCACCCTCCTGCCCCACGGAACCCCGCTCCCCTGCACCGCCTGCGACGGCACCGGCCAGGCCCGCCCGCTGCCCCGGCTCGCCGTCGCACCCCATGTGCGGCAGATGATCCGCACCTGCTGGGAGCTGGGCAAGCTCCCGGAGTTCGCCCAGCTGAAGCTCTGGAAGTGGGCGCACATGCTCGGCTTCTGGGGCCACTTCTCCACCAAGTCCCGCCGCTACTCCACCACCCTCGGCGCGCTGCGCGCCGCCCGCCGCGCCTGGCGCACCGAACAGACCCGCACCCACGCCGGCCTCCCCGAACTCAACCCGACGACCACGCTCGTCGTCGGCCACTGGGCCTACCAGGGCTCGGGCTACAGCCCCGGCGGTGCCCTCCTCGCCGCCGCCGTCTGGCACCGCAGAGAACTGGAACGGCAGTTCGCGGCAGAAAGGGGCTGCTGATGACCACGGCCTCCGAGGGGGCTCCGGAGGAACTGCTGACCGCGCCCCAGGTCATGGCCTGCCTCCAGCTCGGCCGCTCCGCCGTCTACGACCTGCTCCGCACTCGACAGCTCGCCTCGATCACCCTCGGCCGCGCCCGCCGCATCCCGGCCCACGCCCTTACCGACTTCATCCGCACCCGCCTCGACCAGGAAGCCGCCTGATGACCACGCCCCGAGACACCCCCGCCTCCCGCCGCGTGCGCGCCAACGGCGACGGAACCGTCTACCAGCGCAAGGACGGCCGCTGGGAAGCCGCCGGATACGTCCTCGCCCCCGGCAACACCCAAAAACGCGTCCGCGTCTACGGCACCACCCGCAAGGAAGCCCTGGCCAAGCTCACCGAGAAGATCGCCGCCAGCAACCGCGGCCTCCCCGTCCCATCCGCTCAGGGCAGCGTGGCCGCGTACCTGACGTACTGGCTGGAGAACGTCGCCGTCCACCACCTCCGCGAGAACACCCACACCCGCTACACCGCCTGCGTCCGCCACTACCTCATCCCCGGCCTCGGCAAGAAGAAGCTCACCAAGCTCACCGCCAAGGACGTCCGTACCTGGCTCAACCAGCTCCGCACCACCTGCCAGTGCTGCTCGCGCAGCATCGATGCCCGGCGTGATGAGCCCCGTTGCTGCGCCATCGGAGCGTGCTGTTCCAAGCGGCTCTCTCCGCTGACTCTGGCCTACGTCCACTCCGTGCTCAAGTCCGCCCTGGAGCACGCCGTCCGCGAGGAGGAGATCCCGCGCAACGTCGCCCGCAACGTCCGCACCGGCACGCCCCGGCCCCGACGCTTCGAACCCCTCACCGTCGACGAAGCGCGCAAGTTCCTGGCCGTCACCAACGGGCACCGGCTGCAGGCGCTGTTCGAACTCGCTCTGCACACTGGCCTCCGGAAGGGCGAACTCCTCGGACTGCGCTGGGAAGACCTCGACCTCGCCGGCGGAACCGCCAGCATCCGACGCACGCTCCAGCGCACCAACTCCGGCGGCCTGACCGCCCTCCCGACCAAGACCCAGAGCTCAGAACGGCGTATCGCCCTGCCGACGCCATGCCTGCGCTCCCTCGAACAGCACCGCATCCGCCAGCGTCACGAACGCGACGCGGCGGGCGGAGGCTGGAAGGACAGCGGCTACGTCTTCACCCGGCCCAACGGTGACCCGATCGAAGGGGCCACTCTCACCCGGCACTTCAACACCCTGCTCCACCGTGCCAGGCTCCGCCGCATCCGGTTCCGTGATCTTCGGCATTCGGCGGCCACCCTCCTCCTGGAGCAGGGCGTCGAACTCGTAGTGATCAAGGAACTCCTCGGGCATGCCCACATCGGCGTCACTGCCACCGTCTACGCCCACGTCCGACTCCGCCTCCAGCGCGACGCCATCGATCTCCTCGGCCGCGCCCTCCGCAGCCCCACCGAGAACACCGGCGAGCCCGACGACGGCGACGAACCACCTATTTGCGCCGCGGCCGTCCGCTGACGTTGCCGTCAACTACTGCCGTCAAGAGGCCCAGAGGCCCCGCCGGATTCAAGAATTCCCGGCGGGGCCTCTGGCTTGGTCAAACTGACAGTTCCCGCTGCGCCTCGGCATACGAATTAGCCGGGGCAAGCTCGGACATCTTCCTGAAGAAGATCATCCCAGCCGCTTTGACAGCCTTCAGGAAATCCACAGATGAAGCATTTCCCGTCTTAATTTCTTCGCCAATCTTGGCGGTCACCAAGACGCGAGACCCTGCGACCCGAAAAGATAGCTTGATCGGTTGATCTGGGAAATATGTCTCCGCGTAACCCGACGACTGCATTTTCGTCACCATCTCGGCAACATAACACCAGAGCTGGTCAACGTAGTCCCATTCTTCAGTACCGATGATTTCCATTCCATCAACGGACAGTCGAATGGCACCTTCAATGTAGTCAAGGTCGGGCGGCGGGGTGCGGCAGGCTTCTACCTGCACGAACCCATCGCCCGCAACCTTCAGGAACGTCTCGATCTCAACCACGCCACAGGCCCTTCGGTTATGGAGATTCCGGATAGAACTGGCCCACTCGACCTCTATTCATGCCGAGTACGTAATCGACGCCGTTGACGTTCCCGCGAATCTGATACATGCCCTGACTGCCTCGCTGAACCAGCGTATCGCGGTTCTGTCGCATGACTTGACCGATAGCGTCTTGGACATCATCAACGCTCATGCTCGAATCGAAGAAGGACTGCGTTTTCTTCACCGAGCCGTCCCAATAATTCGGGTGATGACGAGTGAGGATGTGCTCCATTCCCTTCTTATCGAGCAAGAAGGACTGATTCCCGAACTGGAACCGCTGACTGCTCCAGTTCCGGAGAGCAGGAAGGCATCCTCCACTGTTATGAACCAGAACCGGCGTCTGACCAGCGAGTACATAGTACGTGTGGATACCCTCGATGGTGAGATCGTGGGTGGTCTGTTGCCTGGTGAAGTGGCGGGCGGACGAGACCTGAACAGTGTGGCCGTTGGCCGTACGCAAGGTCATGCCCACGCGCAGGCTGCCGGCATCAACCCATGCGGCTTCGGAGGGTGACCAGAAGGGATGGGTGGTCGTAGCGATCACGGACCCTTCTGCCTTGCTGGGGTCCGATGAGGAGACCGTCAGGTCGACAAATTCTTTGTCGTCCCTGGTGACGATGGTGTCGATGACCTTGCGGGTCGTGGTCTTGCCGGTCGCCGGATCTGTGGCGGTTACCTCATCCCCAGCCCTGACGTCTTCGATCCCCTTGGTGGTGCCGTCTGCCAGCAGCACCTCGGTGCCGGCAACGAAGCTGTGAAGACACGAGCCGCCAGCCCTGCCGCGAAGCCCACCCGAGTTGCCGCTGATTCCTCGGCCCCCACCCCCACCGGTTTCCAAGGCAATGAGGCCCATTGCCGACAGGGCGTCCTTGAAGGAACCGACACCCTTCGGGCAATGATGTTGCTGCATCAGCCCACAGGCACGCCATTTTGCAAGAGCGAGGGACTGCTGGCCCCCTTGCAGTTGCTCAGAATCATCGGGGTTGGTGATCCAACTGGCAACGCATTGCAGCCCACAATATGCGGTACCCAGGTCACTTTGCAGATTTTGCTTAAACTCCTTGATGCCGTCCCAATCACTGGGGACTGCGACGCCAGGAAAGACCGTCGTCTTGCCAGGACTCAATTCCGGACCGCTAGCTGCTGAACTCCATCCACTGGTGGTCCACCAGTTATCGTCATAGCTGTTTCCGTCGCAGCCGTTGCAACCCCAGGACGGGTCGTTGAGCGCCTTGCCCCCGCTGTTCCTCGTCGGTGTGTTGTTGCCGAGCTGGGTTCCGCCGCCGCATTCGATGGGAGTGGCACAGCCCATCAGCCCGCTCGGGTCGCTGAGGGTGGCCGGGTTGTTGTCGGCGTAGCTGTATCCGTTCAGGGACTGCGCATCGTCCACCGTGAGGAGTGGATCAACGCTGAGGAACTGGCCGATGACGGGGTCGTATTCGCGGGCGCCGATGTGGGTCAGGCCTGTGTTGGCGTCGCGGGTTTTGCCGAGGAAGCCCTTGTCGTCGGGCCAGGGGCCGTATTGCGGTTTGCCGCGTTCCTCGCCGAACGGGGTGGTGTAGCGCTTGGTGTAGGCCTGGGTGTCCCAGGTGAGGGCGAGGGTGGACGTGCCGTGGTGGTCGCCTGTCAGGTAGGTGAGCTTGTTGGTTCCCGACTCGTTGGAGCGGAAGGCGGCCGTGATGCCGCCTGCGGCGTAGTAGCGCTGGGCCCAGGTGGTGCCGTTTGCGCGGAGGTGGAGTTCGGTGGCGCCGGCGTAGAGGATGCGCTCGCCGTTGTCGGTGGCGCGGATCAGGAGTGAGCCGTCGGCGTCGTAGATGTAGTTGGTGGAGGTGCCTGCCTCGGTGAGCTTGGACAGCTTGCCTTCCGGTGACCACGTGAGGTTCTGTCCGCCGGAGGTGCCGGGGCGTGTCGTGGTGTTGCCGGTCGTGTCGTAGGCGTAGACGCGTTCGGGGGTGGTGCAGTCGGTCTTGGTGGTGGCCCCTGTCAGGGTGTGCGGCTGGGTGGGCTTGGTGTAGCAGTAGGTGGTCTTGGTGTCGCCGGTGCTCTTGTGTTGTGTTTCGGTGAGGCGCTGGCCGGCGGTGTTGTAGGTGTAGCTGGTCCAATACGGGCCCGGGCCGGAGAGGCTGGTGGCGCTGCGGGTGTCCGTGCACTTCTGCGACGCGGGTGTCCAGGCCTCGGTCAGTCTCTGGTGGCCGTCGTAGGCCAAGCACTGGGTTTCGGCCGAGCTGGTTCCGCCGAGCGTTGTGGGGTCGCTGATCGCGGTGACGTTGCCGGCCTGGTCGTAGATGTAGTTGAGGTCCTGCAGCATGTACGGATGGGTCTGGTCCGTGACATGGCTGCGGAGTAGGCGTCCGGTGCCGGCCTCGTAGCGGTTGGTGATGTAGGCGCTCTTGTTGTCGGGGCCGCCTACGCCCAGGGTCAGCTGCTCTGGCTGGCCCAGGGCCGAGTAGGACACATCGAGGAGGTAGCCCGTGCTCCCACCGAAGTTAATCAGGTCGCCCAAGTCGTCGTACTTGAACCCGACGATCTCCGACTCCAGGCCACCCAGCGCGGGCTCCTTGGTGTACTGCTGGGTGCCGTCGATGTTGTAGTACGTCTCGAACGGCAGTGTGGAGGGCTGGCCTGCCTTGACGAACGGGTCACTGTCGGGGAGCTGGAGTTGTGTGCCGGTGGCCCGGTTCAGGCTGTCGTAGGCGGCGACGGTTGTGGTGTAGGCCGCGCCGGTCTTGCCGCCGACGTAGCGGGTGGAGGACGTGGGCAGGCCCTTGAGGAGCGTGTCGTAGGTGTAGCCGGTGAGCTGGTTGGCGTCCGTCTTGGAGCCGTTCCAGGTGCCGGTGGGCCGTCCCAGTTCGTCGTAGTCGGTCAGGATCGAGGTGCTGCGGGAGTCCGTGGACTTGATGACCTGGTCGAGGGTGTTGTAGGCGGTTGTCGTCGTTCCGCGGTCAGGGTCGGTGGTGCTGGTCTGGCGGCCGAACAGGTCATAGCCGTACGTCCACTTGGCGCCGTCGGAGCCGGTGATCTGGTTCTGCTGGCCGTCCAGGGCGTAGCTGAACGTCGTGGAGGTGTAGGAGGCGCCGGGGCCGGTGCCGAAGTCGCTGTCGGCCGGGCTCGCGCTCGCGTACTGGCGTGACTCCGTCGTCTGGTCTCGGATATCGGTGATGGTGCGCTGGGCCGAGCCGCCCTCGAGAGCGGTCGTTGCCACGGAGTCACCGGTGTAGCTGGTGCTCGTGGACCACTTCTTGACGCCGAAGACGTACAGGGTGCTGGTGGTCGGACGGCCGGCTCCGTCGAAGACGGTCTCCGTCTGGGTGGGGGCCTCGCCGTACTCGGCGCGGGTGTAGGTGCCGTTGGGTGTGCTGGTGTTGTCGAAGATGTCGGCGTACGTCTGGTACGCCAGCCCCCGGGTGTCGTAGCGGGTGTCGGTCAGCAGGCGGCCGCCCTGTGGCGTCGGTGTCTGCGTCTGCAGGGGGCGCAGGAGAGCGTCGTAGAGGGCATAGCTGGTGTTGTAGGTGTCTCCGTCCTTCTTCAGCGTCGAGGTCGACACCCATGACGGGTTGGTCTTGTCCAGGTGGTAGGCGAAGGTGGTGTTGGGGGCTTGGCTGCCGCGGATCCGGTTCGGAAGCCATACCTCGGTCAGACGGCCGAGTGCGTCGTAGTTCAGCTCCGTCTTCTTGGAGTTGGCGTCGTAGGTGCGCAGGGCCAGACCGCGTCTGGGGTCCAGGAAGGTGACCGTGTGGTACTGCTTCGGGTCGGATGCGATGGTCTGCGTCAGCGGGCCGGAGTCGGTCGGTGTGTATACGGTCGAGGCGGTGTGGCCTGCGGCATCAGTGGTGCTCAGTGGACGGCCGAGAGCGTCGTACGTGCTGGTCGCCACGGTCTGCCAGCCGGTCGGCATGCGGTCGCCGTTCAGGTCGGCGGTGGTCGCGTAGCCGGTGGCCCGGCCCGTCCAGGACACTTCGCCCTTGGTGGGCTTCTGGGTTGCCGACCAGGCGGTGGCGGTCGGGGTGTCGTAGACGGTGGCGGCGTCCGCGAGGACGTCACCCCGTGTGGAGGTGGTGGCCGGCAGGCTGAGTGAGGTGTCGACCGTGGAGCACTGCTTGGCGACGGTGCGGGTCCGGGAGACCAGGCCGGTGATGCCGAGGTCGGCGTTGCGCGCGTACCAGGTGCGGGTGCAGGTCTCGTCGCCTCCCTTGCCGACCTGGCCGTAGTCGTCGAGCGCGGTGACCATGCCCAGGTCGTCGTAGCGGGCTATCGTGCCGCGGCTGCGCCAGCTCTTCGAGGCGGTGAGGTAGGTGCTGGTGTAGGTCGTGGAGTTGTGGACCCACAGTGCTATTTGCGGGTCGGCGTCCGGGACGGTCTGCGTGGCCGTCTGCTTGTAGACGTAGCTCTTGAAGACGCTGCTGATGGGCTGGCTGCCGTTGTAGGTGACCTGCTGGCGCAGCACGCCCTTGTAGCGGTCGCTGTCGTAGGCGGGGCCGAAGTCCACGTCCGTGTCGAGCAGCGGCTCGATGGAGACGGACTTGGTGGTTCCGTCCTTGTTCTTGTCCCCGTGCATGCCCTGCATGTAGAGCGAGACCGTCTTGGAACGGGTGACGGCCGTGGCTCCGGTCCATGCGGTGACCTGGCGGTAGCCGCGCCAGTCCGACCAGGTGCGTTCGTCCTTCGGTGTGAACGGGTCGTCGTTGTAGTGCCAGGCGGCGCCGCTGTAGTCGTAGGCGTACTCGACCGCTTGGTTGTTCGCTGCCGGGTCGGAGACGAGCACGGCGAGGACGCGGTACTTGTGGAACCAGTCGACCGAGGCGGTTGCGGCGCCGTTGATGTGCCAGTACTGGGGGTAGCAGGAGCGGGTGTTGGTGTCCTGCGGGGCGTCCAGCACCTCGCTGCGCTTGCACTCCGGCGCGGACAGGGTGACGGTGGTGATCGCCCCGGTCTCCGAGGTGATCGTGGAGATGCGGGGCCTGGTCAGCGGCAGGATGTCGTCCGTGGCATCCACCCGGTTGGGCCGCTCCTGGTAGGTGAAGGAGACCGGGTTGAGGTGGATGTACGGGTCGGCCGTCTTGCCCCAGCGGGTGATGGAGCTGAGGGTGAGGACCTGGTCGCTGCTGTCGCCGATGTCACCGCCGTCGAGGTACGCCTGCGTCAGAACCCAGGCGTCGACTGTGTCATAGGCGTTGGAGGTGGCGTTGTAGGAGAAAGTGGAGATCGCGATCAGGCGCTTGCGGGTGAAGAAGGAGGGGCCGGCCGCGTTGCAGTCGCTGTCGTCCTTGGAACAGATCGCGTCGAACGGCACGTCCGGCCAGTTGTCCGCGGTGTCCTTGGTCAGGCTGGAGCAGTCGGCGGCGGTACAGCGCTCGGAGTACGTGAAGATGACCTTGGCGTCCGCCTTGTCCGTGAACAGCGCGCCCTTGCGCAGGCCGTACTCGATCCGGCCCAGGTAACCGCCCCGGGTGTAGGAAGCGTCGGCGGTCGCCGACTTGTTCTTCTTGTAGTAGTTCGACTCCGCCGTGTACCAGTAGGTGGCGGCGTTGCCGTGGGTGTCCTCGACGTAGTCGAGGTTCCATCGCCACGCCTGGGTGAGGGCACGGTCGCCGAACGTGTCCCCGGCGGTGTATCCGGGCTCTCCGGAATCGTCACCGAAGACGGGGACCGTCCAGGTGGAGTTGGTGCGCTGGGTGGTCGCGCCGTCCAGCTTGTTCAGGCCGAAGACGTACTTGGTGCCGTCCCCGGTGATGACGGTCCAGTACTCACCGTCGTTGTCACCGTTGTCCGCGCCAGTGGACCGCGTCACCTTGGAGGCGTCGTCGTCCTCCAGGTGCCACTCGCCGCTGTCCTTGTCCTTGATCAGTCTGGTGGACTTGCCGTTGAGTACCAAGCGTGCGTTGTCGTACTTCCAGCACTGGTCGAAGACGCCATCGTGGCCGTCGTCGTCGCAGGAGTTGTAGCTGCGCTCGATGTAGGACTCGGTGAGGGTGAAGCCTTCACCGACCGGCGTGCCCTGGTTGTTGGTGGTCGCGGTGCGGCCGTCGATGCTGCCGGAGTCGTAGGACAGGGACAGCGGAGGCACCGGTCCCGCTGCCGCGGGCGGCAGGGTGAAGTCGTAGGACCAGGTGAAGGAGCCCGAGTTGCCGCCCGCCTGCCAGGAGGAGGACGGTGACAGCGGGGTGGCCGAGTAGCTGCCCGTGCCCGAGGGCGACTGACCGGATCCAGAGGCGGCGGCCGTGACCGCGAGGACCGTCGTGGCCGGTGCGGTGCCGTCGGCGGACCGCAGAAGCTGCTCGGACGGGCCACTGGATGCGGCTGCCAGATCGACGGTGGCCGAGACAGTCTGGCGGGCGGTGTCGTTGTCCGACGTCAGCGGCTGCTGCGTGCGGCACTCAGGCCGCCCAGGAGTGGTCAGCGCACAGGCCGGAAGCTCCACCAGGCGCAGCCGCTGGGACCAGCCGCCGCCGATCGCGGAGGCGAAGCTGCTGTAGTCGATGCCGACCTCGGCGGTGCCCGCGGTGTCCGCATCGGCGGTCAGCAGGACACCGGTGACCCCGGCCTTCCGGGCGGCCTTCTGGTCCAGCACGCTGATCCGTGCCGTGCCGCCCGCCACGGCCTGCTTCTTCGCCCCACTCGCTCGCTTGGCGGTCGGGTTGCCGGGCTGCGGAATCAAGGTGAGCGGGACTCCGCCGGGATCGGCCTTGCTCACATGGCCGCGAGTGAGCGTGAGCGCTGCCTTGCTCTGCTTGGGCCAGGTGGTCTTGCGATCCCTGTTCGCCTGTTCCGCCTGGGCCGCGTTGGCCTTCTTGTCGCGGGCGACCTTCTGACGGGCCTTCTTCGCACCAGGCCCCTCGAACTCCTTGACCTTGCTGACCCTCGCATCGGGCACATCAGGCCGCCCCAGGCCGCCTGACTCGGCGGCCTGCGCCACCTGCGCCAATCCCGTCGGCACGATCAGCGCCAGCGCCAGCGACTGGCCCAGAAGCCGGCCCGTACGGCGTCGTCCGACGGCACGCCGCCATCTTGAGGTGTCTATGCCAAAACTCATGGAAATCCGCCCACCCAGTTGCATTGAGAGGTTCAGCACGTTGTCCGCAGACCGCAGCGCGTCCGCAATCACTCCGCGAAGGGGAGGGCGGCATGGAACGCCGCCCTCCCCCTTCTGCTCATCAGTCGCCCACGGCTTCCTCGATCTGCTCGTTGCTGGCCATTGCGCCTGCCCACAGGCGCACCTCGGCCACGCGGCCCGGCAGGTAGTGCTGCCATGCTCCGCCGGTGAATCCCTTGCCGACCGCGAAGTCACCGGAGCCGGCCTTGGCAGTGAAGCCGAGTGGGTCACCGTTCTGGTCATGTCCCAGATAGAGGCTGATCGTTCCCGCCTGCGCGTCGTACATCCCCGTCAAGCGGACCAGGCCGTCCACCATCGCGCTCTCGTCGGAGGCCACCGCGCTGAACGTGCCGTCGGCGTTGAGCCGACCGAAGCGCCAGAAGCCGACCGGTACGGTCCTCTCCTTCATCGCGATGTCGTCCCACACCGTCTGCTTGTCCGTCAGCTCGTACCACAGCCCCCACGACGACCCGTCCGCGGTGCGCTGCCCGAGGACCTGGCCGGTGTAGCCGATGTTCTTGCCGGCGAGCTTGTCTCCATCGATGGACGCCAGTGTGGTGACCGTGAAGGAGCCGGTGTCGTCCACGACCGGACCAGTCGTGGTCGCCGCGCCGCTCGTGCCGTCCAGCACGATGGATTCGCCGTCCAGGGACGCACCACCGGCCAGGGTGAGGGATCGGCCGTAGCCGGAGGTGGTGTCGGGAACGGTGGTGCCGCTGCCCTGGTCCGCCGACCAGTTGGCAACCAGTTCCACGCCCGCATAGTTCTCGGAGGTCAGCGCTCTGGCCTCGTCCGAGATCTGTGCGTCGGTGAGCGCCTGCTGCCAGGCCGTGACCTCGTCGATGCTCCCGGCAAGGAAGTCGGTGTAGTTGCCGCGCCACAGCACCCGGCCGATCTGCAACGGCCCGCCGGCCTCCCAGGACGGTGCGACGGTGTCGGTCCCTTGCAGGAGTCCGTTGACGTACAGCTTGATCTGCTTCTTCGGCGCGTAGTACACCGCGGCCAGATGCGTCCACACTCCGGCTGACGCCGGCTGCTTGGCCACCACGATCTGCTCGCTGATGTTGCCGTCGGAGGCGTCCGTGGGAGACGTCCGCAGCGTCCACGTCTTGTACTGGCCCTGGTAGGAGAGGTAGAAGCCGCTGTAGAACGTCCCGTCCTGGCCCAGAATCGTCTGGTTCGACGAGCCGGCAGTGTTCAGGCGCACCCAGGCGGACACTGTGTAGGAGGCTCGGGTGTCGATCACGTTCGTGCTCGTGGCGGCGTACGCGGTCGTGCCGTTCAGGCTCAGGCCCTTGTCCGTGACCGGCTCCGCGAGCGGCGCGCCGTTGGCGTCATGGGTCATCAGCCCTCGCCGACCGTGACCGTCGCGCACCGCGCCACCGGTCAGCGTGGCACTGTGACGTGAGGAACCGGTGGCCGTGCCGGAATCCACGGCGGCACCACTGGACTCGTCGAAGTGCCAGCGCCCCACTGGCCCCTCACCGGCCGCGACGACGAAGTCGATCTGGGCCACGTCTCCGGCCCGACCGCTGCCGACGTTGTCCCGTCCCCGGACCTGAAGGGTGTACGTGCCGGAACGCTGCGGCACGACCGTTGCCGTGCGACCCGACGTCGACGACCACGTGCTCGCGGTGGACAGCTTGTAGTCGTAGGAGACGACGTTGGTGTCGGCGGCGTTCGGCGTGAAGGTGAACGCCGCCATCACACCCGGCCCACCCCCCGGTGCGCAGGCGTTGGGCGTGCACTCGCTGTACGGCGTGCCGATGGTGACCTTCGGTGCCTTGGGTGCGCTGGAGTCGACGCGGAAGTAGCAGTAGCCGTCCGAAGCCGTGCTGCTGAGGTAGCTGGATCGGTCGTCGTTGTAGGACCAGGTCCAGGCGTGGTAGCGGTACAGCTTGGTGTCGGTCAGCTTCGACCACACCAACGACACGACGGAATTGTCGCCGACGTAGCTCGTCGAGGGACTCAGCGAGCCGTTGCCCGCCGGCGCGTCCGACCAGGATCCGTCGCTGTTCTGGATGTCGAGGTCGAAGTAGACCCGCAGTTGTGCGCCCGACTCGCCGCCCGACGCCGTCTGGGCCCTGGCCACGAGTGTGGGCTGGGGGTTGGACACGATGGCGGGATCGCTCGCGCTGCGCTCGCACACCGGCGTGGTGCTCGTTCCTCCGCCCTTCAGGCCCAGATCGGTCGGCTTGGCCGGCAGGCCGATGAAGACCACCGACAGCACCGCGTCGTTTCTGAACCGCTTCCAGGCCGAGGTGTCCGACTCGTCGTGCGCCCGGACCTCCAGGGTCAGCCTCGAGAACTTGCCGGCCGCGAAGTCCCTCACCGTCGGGGTGAGGTTCTCGTTCGACTCGTCCGGGTTGTCGTGGAACTCGATCGGCGCCGTCGGCGAGTCCGGGTCACACAGCGATCCCCGCCCGGCGGAGACGTACCGGTCGACCATCCAGTCCAGTTCCTTGGGCCGCGTGGACCAGGTGGTCGAAGAGGAGATGTTGTTCGTCCGCACCAGGTCCACCCAGCGCGGATCGCACTGGAACGCCCACGGCTCGGTCACCCGGAACGTCGCGTCCAGAACCTTCTTGCCCTTCAGGCTGGCCGGGGAGAACTCGAAGTACAGCTTCTGCACATAGCCCGGCCCGCAGTAGTACCCGCTCCAGGTACCGCACTTGCCCGCGCCCTTGCCCTGCTCGTCGTCGCCGTTGCCCCACCCGTAGGACTCGTAGCCGTCACTGCGCAGAAGGGTGCGCTCCGACTCGCCCCACGTCACCTTCGGGTCGATGAACAGCGGGAACGCCGAGGCCTCGGTCTGGGTGAGCATGTCGGCATCCGGCACGACGGTCACAGAGTCGGCCGTGACGTCCACATCCATGTGCGTCACCGTGTCACCCTGACCGGGCTCCAGACCGGAACCCGACGGCGCGGCCTCGGCGGGATCGGTGGGCACGGTCTCCGACGACGTGGCGGCCTTCGTCACCATCAGCTGCGTCTGCGTCCCCGTGTCTCCGGCATCCCCCGCCGAGTCCCACATCCGGGCCGGCGGGGCCTTGAACACCGTACGGCCGTCCGCGTCGAGCGCCGCCAGGTTGCCGGCCGCCCCCTCACGCACGCTCAGCCCCTCGGACTTCAGGGAGAATGTGAGCTTCTTCAGATCGTCACTCGCGGCGGCCTCGGGCGTCTTGACGACGAACACCGGCTGGAAACTCTCCGGCGTCGCCGTCAGCTTCAGGTCGACGCCCGGCAGCACGTCGGCATACAGGGCACTCGGGCCGTCCAGTAGTGGCTCCGGCAGCTTCCCCGGCCAGCCCAGCTCCAGAGACTTGCCCTCATCGGAGATCCGGGCCAGCGGCGCCGTATCGCCGCCTCCGGAGAACGCCATGCCGACCGCCGCGGCCTTCGGAGCCACGGACCCGTCGGAGAGCTTCTCCAGCGTGGCATCCGGCCTCTGCCAACCACCGTCAGACGTCCGCGCCCGCACCGGAACCGCCGACTCCTCCAGCGTGAAGGTGTAGCCGTCGGGATTGGCGTAGACCGTGGTCCGCTCGGTCCGCTCCCCCAATACCTCCACACGCTCACCAGAATCCTGGGCCTGCGCCAGAGCCTGCTGCCCCTCAGACAGAGTCGGCGCATCGGCCTCCGCTGCCGCAGCGAATTCTTGGCCCGGCAGCGCCAGAGCCGCAACGCATGTGACAAGAGCGGCCGCAGCCGTGCCGGCCGACCGGCGCCGCCTGGGCCCACGGCCTACTGCGGCACTACGACCGCCCCACCCCACCCGCACAGCCCTCCCCTTACAAACACAGGATCTTCAAATGTGAACCTGATTCAAACCCTCGTCTCACCTGCTGTCAAGGAAAGACCACGGAGCGCAAATGACACCTCTTCAGCCCAAGCCTCTCAACGCACTCCGAAAACGCCAACATCACAAGTTGTGTCCTACATGGAAGCCAAAGCCTGTCTCTGTAACAGCAGAAACAGGCCACACCCAACAGTCGGAGTTCCTTGAAGGAGGCCCGACCACACCGAGACAAGGCATCCAACAATGCGCTAATCATGCACAAATCCACTCACTCCGCTACAGTCGGCACTGCAGCCGAACAGTAAATTTCAGCCAACCCTCGTACGACTTAGGGTCACGACGACCAGCGGGACGGATCAGCCCTCGACCCGCTGGTTGCTGAATTTCCAGAAACAGCCCCACAGTCTCAAGTAAGGCGCCGATGGGGGTCTTCTCACCTTCGCCACATGCCTACGCGAAGACATAGCGGTGACCGGTGAGGGCTCGGGTTCGACGACCGACTCGGGCTCGGTCAGCTCCCCGGTCTCCTCGGCGGAGGCGGTGGCTCCCTCCGGGTCGTCGCCGCAGACCTGGGCGGCAAGCTGCTCGATCTCGGCGGCGGCCTGCTCGGCGGCCGCGATGCGCTCCGCCTTCTCCGTGCGGATGCTGTCGACCGCGGTGGCCAGCTCACGGAGCTTGGCCAGGTCGGCGGACTGTTCCTTGTCAAGTGCGCCCCGCTCGGAGGACAGCAGACAGTAACGTCAAGGTCTCTGTCGACAGGGCTGCTACCAACTGGCGTCCGGAAAGTGGGGGGAAATGCCCGAAAGCCCATGGGACAAGCTGCCGCAGATGATCGAGGCCGGAGGCGGGTTCGAGGAAACCACCGTAGAGTTCCTGCTCATTGTCGCGCACTCTCAAAAAGCCGGCGCCCGTGTCATGGAAGACATCCAGCGGGAGTTGGAGGAGCGCAACATTGCCCACTTCCCACAGCAGCTTCCACGCGACCGGAATCGCCGAGTCTTGCTCTACAACAAGACGCTCCCTGACCTCGGCGCCGTCCTGCACATCACGAGAGAGCTCTCCGCCGAGCAGGGCGCTGGCGAGCCGGTGACCGATGCCAAGATCCAAGCCCTCGGCTTGATCTTGAAGTGGTACGCCGAAGCTGTTCGAACCGCCGCGCGGGTGAAGGCGGCGGCCTCGTACTGACCGCTTCAGCCACCGGCCCCGGCTGCCTGGTGCCCGCTGGTTCCGGTGGCCGACAGCTCGCGGCCGCCTCTCTCTACTTGGCCGCGGCGGACTTGTTCGTGGACTCGTGGACGATGCGGTCGGTGGACTGCTCGCGAACCTTGCTGTCCGCGTAGCGGTTGGCGATGACCATGGCGGTCTCCACGTTGGTGTGCTTGAAGACGAACTTGCCGGTCGCGGCGACGACTTCGTACGGCTCCGGCTTGGGCCCGTCCTGGCCGACAGCGCGGGTGGTGCGGTTCTTGGTGTTCCCTCAAGCCTGTGGATACCGGCCATAATTCGGCCGTCTCTGCAGTTCGAGGCAGGTAAAAGCAAGAACGGCCGCAGCCCCCGCACAGCGGGCTGCGGCCGTCGTCGGTGACCGGTCGCCGGGCCCTACAGGGCCAGGCCGGTCAGGACCAGGACACGCTCGTAGGTGTAGTCGTCCATGGCCGAGCGCACACCCTCGCGGCCCACGCCGGACTGCTTGACACCGCCGTACGGCATCTGGTCGGCGCGGTAGGACGGGGCGTCGCCGATGACGACGCCGCCGACCTCCAGGGCGCGGTGGGCGCGGAACGCCGTCTGCAGGTCGCGGGTGAACACGCCCGCTTGGAGGCCGTACTTGGAGTCGTTGACCGCGGCGAACGCCTCGGCCTCGCCGTCGACCTTCTGCACGGTGAGGACCGGGCCGAAGACCTCCTCCGTGGCGAGGGTGACGCCGGCCGGGACGTCGGCGAGGACGGTCGGGGCGTAGGAGGCGCCGTCACGCTTGCCGCCGGTGAGCAGCTTCGCGCCCGCGTTCACGGCCTCGTCGACCCAGGACTCGACGCGCTCGGCGGCGTCCTCGCTGACCAGCGGGCCGACGTCGGTGGCGTCGTCGGACGGGTCGCCGGTGCCCTGCGCCTCGACGGCGGCGACGATGCGCGGCAGCAGGCGGTCGTAGACGGAGGCGTCGGCGATCACACGCTGCACCGAGATGCAGGACTGGCCGGCCTGGTAGTTCGAGAAGGTCGCGATGCGGCTCGCGGCCCAGTCGAGGTCGGCGTCGGAGGAGTAGTCGGCGAGGACGACCGCGGCGGCGTTGCCGCCCAGTTCCAGGGTGCAGTGCTTGTGCGGCACCGACGCCTCGATGGCGTAGCCGACCTTGTCGGAGCCGGTGAAGGAGATGACGGGCAGCCGCTCGTCCCGCACCAGGGCGGGCATCTTGTCGTTGGTGACGGTCAGCACGGACCAGGATCCGGCCGGCAGGTCGGTCTCGGCCAGCAGTTCACCGAGGATCAGGCCGGACAGCGGGGTGGCCGGGGCCGGCTTGAGGATGATCGGGGCGCCGGCGGCGATGGCCGGGGCCACCTTGTGCGCGCACAGGTTCAGCGGGAAGTTGAACGGCGCGATGCCGAGGACGACACCCTTCGGGAAGCGGCGGGTGACGGCGAGGCGGCCCTGGCCGCCCGCGTCGGTGTCCAGGCGCTGGGCGTCGCCGCCGTTGAACCGGCGGGCCTCCTCCGCCGCGAGGCGGAACACGGACACCGCGCGCCCGACCTCACCGCGCGCCCACTTGATCGGCTTGCCGTTCTCGGCGGAGATCAGCTGCGCGATCTCCTCGGTGCGCTCGGCCAGCCGCTTGCTGACGTGGTCCAGGGCGGCGGCGCGCACATGGGCCGGGGTGGCGGCGAACTCGTCCAGCACGGCGTGCGCGGCGGCCACGGCCTCCTCGACCTGGGCGTCGGTCGGCACGCTGACCTTGCCGACCGGCCGGCCGTCCCACGGGGAGGTGACGTCGTAGGTGTCCTCGCCGGTGGCCTGGCGGCCGGCGAGCCAGAAGGCGTGGGTGGAAGTCATAGAGGAGTCCCGGCCCTTCCGCGTCGGAGTGTGTGCTTGCGCCGTCAACGGTAGGGCGGGAGCACCGGCTGGACGCTTGTCCGAGGTGGAGCAGTACGCGGCACGGGCGCGCCGGTTTGGCACAGGACTGCTCCGGGTCACTCCGTGGAGGTCGCCTTCAGCGCCAGCCACAGCTCCATCCGCACGTCCGGATCGTCCAGCGAGCGTCCGAGGATCTCCTCCACCCGCCGCATCCGGTAGCGCAGGGTGTGCCGGTGCACGCCGAGGTCGGCGGCGGCGGCGTCCCACTGGCCGTGGCGCGACAGCCAGGCGCGAAGCGAGGCCACCAGGTCGCCGCGCCCGGTCGCGTCGTGCTCGTACAGCGCCCGCAGCAGCCCGTCCGCGAACGCCCGTACGGCGTCGTCCGCCAGCAGCGGCAGCACGGAGCCGGAGGCCAACTGCTCGTGCTCGACGAGCACCCGGCCGCGCCGCCGCGCCACCGACAGCGCCTGCTCGGCCTGCTTGTAGGCGGCGGCCGCCGCGATCGGCCCGGCCGGCGCGGACAGCCCCACGACCAGCTCGTCCTGGTCACCGGCCGGCTGCTCCGGCACCGCCGCCGCCCGACCGGCCTCCAGGCCGGCGGCGTACTCGCCGCACGCGGCGACGGCCGCGCTGCCGTCCCCGGCCAGCACCACCAGCCGCTCCCCCTCGGGCACGACGAGGACCGCCTCCCCGGAGCGTGCGGCAGCCGCCTCCACGGTCTCGGCGAGGGCCGCGAGCGGGTCGCCGCCGTTGCCGCCGGCGGCGGTCGCCGCGGCGGCGGAGGCGGGCTTGGCCGGCTGCACGCGCGCGTGCCCGTCGGCGTGGGCCCGCGCCGCGGACGCCGAGGCCGACTCGGCGACGATCATGCGGAAGGGCGCGTCCAGCAGGCCCCCGTACAGGTCGCCGGCGACGGCCCGGGCGTGGTCGGGCTGACCGGCGAGCAGCATGCGCAGCACGGCCGCGCCGATCCGCTGCTCGGCGGCGTGCAGCGAGCGGGAGCGTTCGGTGGTGAGGGTCAGCAGGGCGATCGCGGAGTGCACGGCGTAGCGTTCGGCGGTGCCCAGGGGTGCGGCGGTGCCGACGGCGAGCGCGGCGCGCGGGCGGCGTGAGGTGCCGATGGAGTGCAGCTCCACCCGGTCCTCGGTCTCCGGTCCGCCGACGACCGCGCTCGCGGGCGCGGGCCGGTCCCGCAGCCGTTCGACGTCCGCCGTGAGCCGGCCTGCCCTGCGGCCCGCCCACTCGGGTGCGGTGGCGACGACGGCGCCCGAGGCGTCGTAGAGGGCCGCCCAGCCGTCGACCTGGGCCGCGAGCGCGGCCAGCAGCCCCTCGGGGCCCGCGCTCAGCGCCTGCTTGGTCAGCTCCCGCTGGGCGGCGAAGCCCGCCGTGACCGCCCGGTACTGCTCGGCGGCTATGGCGGCCGAGACGGCCTTGCTGATCGCGAGGAAGGGGGTGCGCCGGGGCACCTCCAGCAGCGGCAGGCCCTCCTCCTCGGCCGCGTCGACCAGCGCCTTGGGGATCTCGTCGTAGTTGACGCCCACGGCGAAACCGAGCCCGACCACCCCGGCGCCGGCCAGCCGCTTCACATAGCGGCGCATGGCCTCGGGGTCCTCCGCGTCCAGCTTGAGCGCGGTGATCAGCAACAGCTCCCCGCCCTCCATGTACGGCACGGGGTCGGCGAGCTCGCTGACGTGCGCCCAGCGGACGGGCACGTCCAGGCGGTCCTCGCCCGCGCGCACGGTCAGTTTGAGCGCGGAGTGGTGGACGAGCGAGGCGAGCGTGGGGGGCATGGGGCCTTCAGGTCTGCGGAGGTGAGGTGATCCTTGTGATCATTTGGCCGCATCGTATGAACGGCCTGTGTCGATTCTGCCTCACTGTACGGTGACCGCGAGCCCTGCCCTCCGGTCGCGGGACGGGTTCAGCCGCGCAGGTCCACCAGCAGCGGCGGCGCGTGCTCGCCCGCCACACTGGTCAGCGACAGCACCGCGTGTCCCGGCGGGACCTCGTGGGCCAGCTGGGAGGCGGACCAGCGCTCCCGCTCGACCTGCTTGGTGGTCACGGCGTCGGTGGTCACGGCCTTCCCGGTGACCAGCTTGCGCAGGGCGTGGAGGGCCCGGGTCATCGGCTGGTCGGCGAAGACGGTGTGCTTGGCGACCTCGGTCGTCTCCACCCACTCGGTGCCCCAGGCGTGCGCGAACCGGCTGCCGTCCCAGGTGGTGACCCCGGACAGCGCCATACGGCAGCCGACGGCGCCGAGCAGCGGCCCGTGCAGCGCCTCGGGGACGTCGGCGACGGTGCGCAGCGCGAGGACGACTCCGGCGTTCTGCGCGCGCAGCCGCTGGACGCGGCGCACCGACTCGGCGGTGACGGTCCCGGTGGCGTCGTCCAGGACCAGGCAGGCGAAGTGGGGGCGCCGGGTGTCCCGTACGACGGTGTGGAACTGGGCGAGGACGAGCCGGGCGATCACCCGGGACGCCTCCTCGTGCCCGCGTTCGGGCAGGTCGATGCGGACCCGCAGCGGATGGTGGGCGACGGCGCGCAGCGAGAACGGCCGGCTGCCGGGGCCGGCGCCGAAGAACTCGGCGAAGACCGGCCGGTCCAGGAGCGCGAGCCGGTCGGCGAGGGCGGGGCCGGCGTCGGCGGCGCTGCCCGCCTGGCGCATCCGAGCGTCGAGTTCGCGGCGCATCACCGCGTGCTCGTCGGCGGCGAGTCCCGCCCGCAGGGACGCCAGCGCGCCGGGATCGCCCTCCAGGAGTTCGCGCAGCACCGGCAGCGACGGGAAGTGGCCGTGCACCGACCGGTAGGGGCCGAGCAGTTGGGCGAGCGCGGTGGCGGCGCTCTGGCCGCCCACCGTGTCGAGGTCGCCGGCCAGCGCCTCGGCGAGCAGCGCGGCGGCCTCGTCGGGGTCGTCGGACCCGGCATAGGGATCGAGGTCGTGCACGGAGGCGGAGTCTCCGATCCGCACCACCACGTCGTACGCCGTGTCCGCGCCGAGCGGCGCACCGGCGGCGCAGACGGCGACGACCGCGCACCGGCCGGTGAGCGCCTGCAGTGCGAGCGTCTCGGTGACCGGCTCGAGGACGTGCCGGGTCTTGCCCGAGCCGGGTGGCCCGACCACCAGCAGCGAGGTGCCGAGGGTCTCCGGGCCCACGGCCGCCCCGGCGCCGTGGTAGGCGCGCGGGGCCCGCTCCCCCGGCACCCAGCGCCCGATGCGCACCTGCCCCTGGAGCAGGTCGTGCCGGGCGGTGCGGCCGGGCAGGTCGCGGGCACCGGACGGGTGGGTCCACGCGGCGGCGCCCTGACGCAGCACGGTGTCGGTGAAGGTGGCGAGCCGCGCCTCGCGCCGGGCCTCGCTCCAGGCCCGCTCGATCCGGGCGCAGTCCACGTCGTTCATCCGGCCGCCGGCCACCTCGGCGGTGAGCAGGTCGGCCGCCTGGTACTGGCCGGCGTCCCGCAGCTCGGGCCACTGCGAGCGGGGCAGTTCGACGGCCGTCGGGGCGGCGGGGCCGGCGTTCGCCCGGCGGCGCGCGGCGAGCTGCCGGGCGTAGGCCCACCAGCCGCCGAGCCGGGCGAACGGCCACACGACCAGTGCGGTGATGACCGCGTACAGCGTGTCGGTGAACAGCTGGGAGGCGAACAGGTCGTAGCCGCCCGAGATCAGGACGATCAGGGAGAACACCGGGTCGACGACCGGCAGCGGGTCCCAGTCGACGCCCGGGAAGGCACCGGGGAAGACGAGGCTGAGCGCGCCGAGGGCGCCGAGGGCGGCGTACAGGGCGCGGGCAGGCTGCGGGCGGCGGCCCACGAAGTGCCGTACGACCTCGGGCCAGCTGCCCAGGCGCGCGACGGCGTAGACGAGCACGGCGAAGAACACGCCGTCGTAGACGACCCGGGCCTCGCTGCCCTGCATCCCCTTGGGGGAGACGGTGCCGCCCCACCACCAGTCGCCCGGCGTGAACAGCTTCAGCGGCGCCCCCTGGTAGGGCAGGGCGCCCTGACGCCACAGGGACCACACGAGCAGGGCCACGACCAGGGGGATCAGCAGCCCGACAACGGTGATGGAGGGCAGCCGGTCCCGGGGCTCGCCGCCCTTGGGCGGGCGGTGACCGAAGCGCCAGATGCCGGGCGCGGCCTCCGGCCGGGGAGTGTCGAGCCACTCGGCGACGGCGGCCCGCCGCGGTGACCCCTGCTCCATGCCCGGCCGCGCCCCCGGCGCGCCCGGAGGCCGGGTCGGCCGGGGCGGCATCGCGGGCGGTGCGTCCCGCGGCCCCGCCGGGCGCGGCACGGGATGCGCATGCCGCGGATGCGTGCCCCGGGCGTCCTGCGTCCCGCCGTCGTCCATCTGCCTTGCCCCCTGACCAGCCGCTCCGTCCACCATCAGCGAGTCAATCTAATGCCCGGGCAAGGGGAGTTCACCGATTGCGCGGTACGGCGCGCGGCAATCCGCACGCACCCGGCGCGGACACCGGCGTCCCTTCTCTCTCCCCTTCTCTCTCCCCTTCTATATCCACGGCGGACAACCGCGACCGCCGACAACGCCCACATGGAGCATGCCCACCCTCCGCCTGCCGCCCTAGCCTGCGAGAAAAGAAGGAAAAGCGTCCGAAAAACGCCCCCGTACGCCACCGCCGTACGCAGCCGTACGCCGGACCCGCAAGATCTCACCAGGGAGCCCCCATGACCGCACTTGAGCAGGAGCGCCGCGTCGTCACCGCCATTCCCGGCCCGAAGTCGCAGGAGCTGCAGGCCCGCCGTACCGCCGCGGTCGCGCAGGGTGTGGGCTCCACGCTCCCGGTCTTCGTCACCCGCGCCGACGGCGGCATCATCGAGGACGTCGACGGCAACCGCCTCATCGACTTCGGCTCCGGCATCGCGGTGACCTCGGTCGGCGCCTCCGCCGAGGCCGTCGTACGCCGTGCCTCCGCTCAGCTCGCCGACTTCACCCACACCTGCTTCATGGTCACGCCGTACGAGGGCTACGTGGCCGTCGCCGAGGCGCTGGCCGAGCTCACACCGGGCGACCACGCGAAGAAGTCCGCGCTGTTCAACAGCGGCGCCGAGGCCGTCGAGAACGCGGTGAAGATCGCCCGCGCGTACACCAAGCGCCAGGCGGTCGTGGTCTTCGACCACGGCTACCACGGCCGTACGAACCTCACCATGGCGCTGACGGCGAAGAACATGCCGTACAAGCACGGCTTCGGCCCGTTCGCCCCCGAGGTGTACCGGGTTCCGGTCGCCTACGCCTACCGCTGGCCGACCGGCCCGGACAACTGCGGCCCCGAGGCCGCCGGGCAGGCCATCGACCAGATCAGCAAGCAGGTCGGCGCGGACAACGTGGCCGCGATCATCATCGAGCCGGTGCTGGGCGAGGGCGGCTTCATCGAGCCGGCCAAGGGCTTCCTCCCGGCGATCCGCCAGTTCGCCGCCGACAACGGCATCGTCTTCGTGGCCGACGAGATCCAGTCCGGCTTCTGCCGCACGGGCCAGTGGTTCGCCTGCGAGGACGAGGGCATCGTCCCCGACCTGATCACGACGGCGAAGGGCATCGCCGGCGGCCTTCCGCTGGCCGCCGTCACCGGCCGCGCCGAGATCATGGACGCCGCGCACGCGGGCGGCCTGGGCGGCACCTACGGCGGCAACCCGGTGGCCTGCGCGGGCGCGCTCGGCGCGATCGAGACGATGAAGGAGCTCGACCTCAACGCGAAGGCGCAGCGGATCGAGGAGGTCATGAAGGGCCGCCTGTCCGCGATGCAGGACAAGTTCGACGTCATCGGCGACGTCCGTGGCCGCGGCGCGATGATCGCCATCGAGCTGGTCAAGGACCGCGACACCAAGGAGCCGGACCCTCAGGCCACGGCGGCCCTCGCCAAAGCCTGCCACGCCGAGGGCCTGCTGGTCCTGACCTGTGGCACCTACGGCAACGTCCTCCGCTTCCTGCCGCCGCTGGTGATCGGCGAGGACCTGCTGAACGAGGGCCTGGACATCATCGAGCAGGCGTTCGCGCGCATCTGAGCGGAGCATTCGCACAGGTGGCGTGGCACGGACGGCAGACCGTGTGAAGAACGTGTGCGGGGTGGATGGCAGGACGCCGTTGACGCTGTCCTCCGCCCCCCACCTGCCGTAGCGTCTACTTCCAGATGAGAGATACACCCGCCCGCGGGCGACTGCGGGCGACATCAGGCCGTCGCCTCCCCAGCTTCGACCTGGTTTCGTGCCTCGCGCACACAACCGGAGCCTCCGGGCTCCGGGTCTCCTCACCGATCGGACGGTCGCCCGCCCCAAACCCCCCGGGGCGCGCGACGTTCCGATCAGGACGGCCGCAGACATACGCAACGGCCGTCCCGCCCGGAGGGCCGACGCGAATCCCCCCCTTGCGCCGGCCCTTCGGCATGCACGGGCCCGGCCGCACCCGCCGCGGCCCACAGCCGGCGAGCGTGCCCGCGGGGGACCTGCGAAGCTGGGCACTGTGTCGACCTCGCGAGAAACGGAACTCGAGCGCGCGCCCGGCGGGCGGCGCGGAACTCAGGGGCACCCTGCGGTCGGGCGGGGTGCCCTGCTTTCCTTCCTGGTCCTGCTCGTGATGGTGCCGGCGGGGCTCTTCTCCGTGATCACCTGGCAGGTCGTCACCCACGGGCCGCTGCTGCGCGTGGACCAGCGGGTCAGTGACGCGCTGGTGCGTCCGGACCGGGCCTCCGAGGTGCTCTCCGATCTCGGGAGTGTGCAGGTTGCCGTGCCCGTGCTGGTGGTGGTGCTCGTCCACGTCGCCTGGCGGGGGCGGAGTGCCGGTGCGGCACGCTGGTGGCTGCCGCCTCTTGCCGCCGGTCTGCTGATGGCGCTGCTTCCCGTGCTTCTCGTGCCGCTCAAGGAGTGGACCGCCCGGCACGGGACCGATGTCATGCCGCCCGGGGTGGGGTACTACCCGTCCGGGCACACCGCGACCGCCGCGACGGGCTACGGGGCCGCGGCCCTGGTGCTCCTTCCGTGGCTGCGTGCGGCCCTGGCCCGTGCGGCGGTCGTGGTGCTGTGTGCCGTGCTCGTGCTCGGTGTCTCGTACGGGCTGGTGCGGCGCGGCTACCACTGGCCACTGGATGTGGTGGCCAGTTGGTGTCTGTGTGCCGTGCTGCTCTCGGTGCTGTGGCTGGTGATCGGCGGGTTCAGCCGAAGTAGCCGTCGAAGGTGTTCTGGAACTGCCGGCTCCCGAACCGGTCCCAGTTGATCGACCAGGTCATCAGGCCGCGCAGGGCCGACCAGGTGCCGTGGGTGGTGTACGAGCCGCAGTTGGTCTTCTTCGTCAGGCAGTCCAGGGTCTTGGTGACCTCCGCCGGGGCCACGTAGCCGTTGCCCGCCTGGGTGGAGGCCGGCATGCCGATCGCGACCTGGTCGGGGCGCAGGGGCGGGAACAGGCTGCCCGCGTCGCCCGCCACCGGGAAGCCCGTCAGGAGCATGTCGGTCATCGCGATGTGGAAGTCGGCGCCGCCCATGGAGTGGTACTGGTTGTCCAGGCCCATGATCGGGCCGGAGTTGTAGTCCTGGACGTGGAGCAGGGTCAGGTCGTTGCGGAGGGCGTGGATCACGGGGAGGTAGGCGCCGCAGCGCGGGTCCTGCCCGCCCCACTTGCCCGTGCCGTAGTACTGGTAGCCCATCTGCACGAAGAAGGTCTCCGGGGCCATCGTCAGCACGAACGTGGCGCCGTACTTGGCCTTCAGGGTCCTCAGGGCCGAGATCAGGTTGACGATCACCGGGGTGGTCGGGTTCCTGAAGTCCGTGTCGTTGGTGTTCAGGGAGAGCGAGTGGCCCTCGAAGTCGATGTCCAGGCCGTCGAGGCCGTACTCGTCGATGATCTTCGAGACCGACGAGACGAAGGTGTCCCTGGCCGCCGTCGTGGTCAGCTGGACCTGGCCGTTCTGGCCGCCGATCGAGATCAGGACCTTCTTGCCCGCCGCCTGCTTGGCCTTGATGGCCGCCTTGAAGTCGGCGTCGCTCTCCACGTTCGGGCACTCGGTGACCGGGCAGCGGTTGAAGCGGATGTCGCCGGAGGTGACCGAGGTCGGCTCGCCGAAGGCCAGGTCGATCACGTCCCAGCTGTCGGGGACGTCGGCCATGCGGGTGTAGCCGGAGCCGTTGGCGAAGCCGGCGTGCAGATAGCCGACCAGGGCGTGCGGCGGAAGGTCCGAGGTGCCTCCGGGGCCGCCCGGGTCCGCGGCCGTGGTCGCCGTCACCGTCGACGACTTCGCGGACTCGCCGGCGTCGTTCACCGCCGTGACCTGGAAGCTGTACGCGGTGGACGGGGACAGACCCGTGACCGTCGCCGACGCGCCGGCGGTCGTCTGGACCTTCGTTCCGTTGCGGTAGACCGCGTAGCTCGTCGCGTCCGCCACCGGTGACCAGGACAGGGCCACACTGGTGGAGGTGACCGTGCCGGTCTTCAGGCCGGTGGGCGCCGCGGGCGGCTGCTGGGTGGTGCCGCCACCGGGGCCGACGAGCGAGATGTCGTCGGCGTAGTAGGCGCCGGTGCCGTACCAGCCGTGCGTGTAGATGGTGACCTCGGTGGTCTGCGCGCCGGTGCGGAAGGTGGTGGTCAGTTGCTGCCAGTCGGCCGCGGACTGGGTCCAGTTGTAGACGTCGGTGGTGCCGGTGCCGCTCGCGCCCAGGTAGACGTAGGAGCCGCGGAGGTAACCCGACAGCGTGTACTGGGAGTTCGGCTGGACGGACACCGTCTGCGCGCACTGGGCGTTGTCGCTGCCGGCCGGGGTGGCCTGCAGCGCGGACGTGCCGCCGTGTACGGGGCTGGTGACCGTCTTGCCGGAGCCGGCCGTGCAGGTCCAGCCGTCCAGGCCGGATTCGAAGCCGCCGTTGCGTGCGAGGTCCGCGTCGGCCGCGCGGGCGGCCGACGACAGCGCGGTGATGCCGGGCACGGCCAGCAGGCCCGCCGTGAGCACGGCGAGCAGTCGGCGTGTCGTTGGTCTGTGTCTGCCGCGATCCACAAGTGCCTCCGGACGAGGGGGAATTGCGAGAGGAACCGCAAGGGGGACTGCAAGCGGGAGCGGAGGGAGGAGCGCGCCCAATTTGGTCCAGACCAATTGGGTTGTCAAGACCTACGGCGCCGTACGGGCCGTGGAGTCAGCCGTCCTCCTCCGCCGCCAGGGCCGCCGCCTCGTGCATCGCCAGTTCCAGCAGCGCCGGGTCGGTGAGGGTGCCCGAGCCGTCCGGCGGGATCAGCCAGCGCACGGTGCCGGACCCGTGCCCCGGGTACGGCACGACGATCCAGGTGCCGGCCCCGGCGGCGAGGACCCCGGTGCCGAGCCAGCGCGCCGCCGTGCCCGGCGGGACCAGGAAGCCCAGCCGTCCATCGCCGAAACCGGCCAGGACCGGGCCGACCTGATCCAGGACGCGGGTGAGGACGTCGAGCGTGGGGTAACCGAGTTCGGCCGGCAGGACGAGTACGTCCCAGGCCCTGCCCGCGGGCAGCAGGGCGACCCCGCGGGGGTCGCCCTGCCACGCGCGGCGGCAGGCCCGGGGGTCCGGTGCGACGGATGCCAGCCACTCGACCGCCGTCTTCGCGCCAGTCATGGGGAGACCTCCCTGTCTCGTCGTGGACGCCGGTCGCGTCCACGGGAGAGAGGGAGGTCTCCCGGCAGGCATTACGCGGGTTCGGGGCTCTCGTCGGGGTGAAGGGGTGAAAGGGAGTGAACCGGCTCGCGACCGGGGCGCGCACCGGGCGCACGGCCGCCGTACGGCCTGACGGCTCACCGCCGGCCCAGGTGCCGCACGGCTCACCACCCGCAGTGCGCCCCGTGCGCCTCAGCTGTCGAAGCCCAGGCCCAGCCGGTCCATCGTGCGCAGCCACAGATTGCGCCGGCCGCCGTGCGCGTCCGCCCGTGCCAGCGACCACTTGGTGAGCGCGATGCCGGTCCAGGCGATCGGCTCCGGCGGGAAGGGCAGCGGCTTGGTGCGGACCATCTCCAGCCCGGTCCGCTCGGTGCGCTCACCGGCCAGCAGGTCCAGCATCACCTCCGCACCGAAGCGGGTCGCGCCCACACCCAGGCCGGTGTATCCGGCCGCGTACGCCACCCGGCCCCGGTGGGCGGTGCCGAAGAACGCCGAGAACCGCGAGCAGGTGTCGATCGCCCCGCCCCACGCGTGCGTGAAGCGGACGCCCTCCAACTGCGGGAAGCAGGTGAAGAAGTGCCCGGCGAGCTTGGCGTACGTCTCCGGGCGGTCGTCGTACTCGGCGCGCACCCGGCCGCCGTAGGGGTAGATCGCGTCGTAGCCGCCCCACAGGATCCGGTTGTCGGCGGAGAGCCGGAAGTAGTGGAACTGGTTGGCCGAGTCGCCGAGGCCCTGACGGTTCTTCCAGCCGATGGACGCCATCTGGTCGGCGGTGAGCGGCTCGGTCATCAGGGCGTAGTCGTAGACCGGGACGGTGTAGGCACGAACCCGTCTGAGCAGGTTCGGGAAGATGTTCGTGCCGAGCGCGACCTGGCGGGCCCGGACGGCGCCGTACGGTGTGCGTACGGCCATGCCGGCGCCGTACGGCTTCAGGGTCAGGGCCGGGGTGTGCTCGTGGATCCGGACGCCGAGCCGGAGGCAGGCGCGCTTGAGGCCCCAGGCGAGCTTGGCCGGGTGGACCATGGCCACCCCCCTGCGGTCCCACAGACCCGCCTCGAAAGTCGGTGAGTCGACTTGTTCCCTGACCGCTTCGGCGTCCAGGAACTCGACGCCGTCCGCGAGGCCCTTGTCCTCCAGCTCCTTGTGCCAGTCGCGCAGCTCCCGGGCCTGGTAGGTCTCAGTGGCCACGTCGATCTCACCGGTGCGCTCGAAGTCGCAGTCGAGGGAGTAGCGGGCGACCGCCTTCTCGATCTCGTCGAGATTGCGGGCGCCCAGCTCCTCCAGCTTGTGGATCTCGTCAGGCCAGCGGGTGAGGCCGTTGGGCAGTCCGTGGGTGAGGGAGGCGGCGCAGAACCCGCCGTTGCGGCCCGAGGCGGCCCAGCCCACCTCGCGGCCCTCCAGCAGCACCACGTCCCGCTGCGGATCGCGCTCCTTGGCGTTCAGCGCGGTCCACAGTCCGCTGTAGCCGCCGCCGACCACCAGCAGATCGCAGGTCTCGGTGCCGGTGAGGGCGGGCTCGGGGTGGGGCTTGCCGGGGTCCTCCAGCCAGTACGGGACCGGCTGTGCCTCGGACAGGGATTTCGTCCAGTTGTCGTGACGGCTCATGGCGCTCGGGGCCATGATTTCAACTCCCCACAGGATGCTTCCGGTTATGCCTTCTGCCTGTTGCGGCGATTGCCGATCAGCATGGAGGCCAGGACGAACAGTACGGCGACGAGGAACATGGCCGTGCCGATCACATTGATCTGAACGGGTGTTCCGCGCTGCGCCGAACCCCACACGAACATGGGGAAGGTGACCGTCGAGCCGGCGTTGAAGTTGGTGATGATGAAATCGTCGAAGGAGAGCGCGAAGGACAGCAGCGCGCCCGCGGCGATCCCGGGTGCCGCGATCGGCAGGGTGACCCGCAGGAAGGTCTGCGCGGGACCCGCGTACAGGTCCCGGGCGGCCTCCTCCAGCCGCGGGTCCATCGACATCACGCGCGCCTTGACGGCGGTGACCACGAAGCTGAGACAGAACATGATGTGCGCGATGAGGATCGTCCAGAACCCCAGCTGCGCCCCCATGTTGAGGAACAGGGTGAGCAGCGAGGCGGCCATGACGACCTCGGGCATCGCCATCGGCAGGAAGATCAGCGAGCTGACGGCGCCGCGGGCCCGGAAGCGGTAGCGGACCAGCGCGAAGGCGATCATCGTGCCGAGGATCGTGGCGCCGATCGTCGCCCATACGGCGATCTGGAGGCTGATGGACAGCGAGCCGCACAGGCCGGCGACACCGCACGGGTCCTTCCAGGCGGCCGTGGAGAACTGCTGCCACTCGTAGTTGAAGCGCCCCTTCGGCTTGTTGAAGGAGAACACCGTGACGATGACGTTCGGCAGCAGCAGGTAGGCGAGCGTCAGCAGTCCCGCGATGACGACGAGATGGCGCTTGAGCCAGGTGACGAAGGGCATCAGACCAGATCCTCCGTCCCGGAGCGGCGGATGTAGAGCGTGACCATGGCCAGGATCGCGGCCATGAGGATGAAGGACAGGGCCGCGGCCGTCGGATAGTCCAGGATCCGCAGGAACTGCGTCTGGATCACGTTTCCGATCATCCGGGTGTCGGTGGAGCCGAGGAGTTCGGCGTTGACGTAGTCGCCGGCCGCCGGGATGAAGGTCAGCAGCGTGCCGGAGACCACGCCCGGCATCGACAGCGGGAAGGTCACCTTGCGGAAGGTGGTCCAGGGCCTGGCGTACAGGTCGCCGGCCGCCTCGTGCAGCCGCCCGTCGATCCGCTCCAGCGAGGTGTACAGCGGCAGGATCATGAACGGCAGGAAGTTGTACGTCAGTCCGCACACCACCGCCAGCGGGGTGGCCAGCACCCGGTCGCCGGCCGTCCAGCCGAGCGCGCTGGTGAGGTCCAGGATGTGCAGCGTGTTCAGGGTGTGCACGACCGGGCTGTTGTCCGCGAGGATCGTCTTCCAGGCCAGGGTGCGGATCAGGAAGCTGGTGAAGAACGGCGCGATCACCAGGATCATGATCAGGTTCCGCCAGCGGCCCGCGCGGAAGGCGATCAGATAGGCCAGCGGGTAGCCGAGGAGCAGGCACAGGACGGTCGCGGCGGCCGCGTACGCGACCGAGCGCAGGAACTGCGGCCAGTACTCGGACAGTGCGTCCCAGTAGGTGGCGAAGTGCCAGGCGACCTTGTAGCCCTCCTCCAGGGAGCCCGTCTGCACGGACGTGGAGGCCTGGTAGATCATCGGCAGCGCGAAGAAGACGATCAGCCAGAGGATGCCGGGGAGCAGCAGCCAGTACGGGGTGAGCCGGCCGCGCCTGCGTGGGGGCTTCTTCGCGGGTGCGGCGGAGGCGAGAGGCGGGGGCGCCTCGGTGAGGGTCGACATGTCTACGCGGCCTCTTCCTCGACGGTCTCCACGCCGGCGGAGCCCACTGTCCCGGCAAGCAGGGACTGGGCCGCGTCCAGGCCGAAGGTGTGCGCGGGGCTCCAGTGCAGGACGACGTCGGCGCCGGGCACGAGCCGGCCGTCGCGCTCGACGTTCTGGACGTACACCGCGAGTTCGTCGCAGACGGGGCTGTCGACGACGTACTGCGTGGAGACGCCGATGAAACTCGCGTCGGCGATCTTGCCGGTGAGGCGGTTGCGGCCCTCCGGTATCTCCCCGGCGTCGTCGGCGTGGGTGAGGGAGATCTTCTCCGGGCGGACGCCCACCAGCACCTTGCCGCCGGCCGCCGCAGGCGCGGAGCAGCGCGCCCGGGGCAGCACCAGCTTGCCGCCGCCCGCCTTCAGCACCAGGTCGTCGCCGCTGGTGCTGTCGACCTCGGCCTCGATGAGGTTGGAGGTGCCGAGGAAGTTCGCGACGAAGGTCGTCCCCGGGTTCTCGTACAGGTCGGTCGGCGAGCCGAGCTGCTCGACGCGGCCCGCGTTCATCACGGCGACCGTGTCGGCCATGGTCATGGCCTCCTCCTGGTCGTGCGTGACATGGATGAAGGTGATGCCGACCTCGGTCTGGATGCGCTTGAGCTCCAGCTGCATCTGACGGCGCAGCTTCAGGTCCAGGGCGCCCAGCGGCTCGTCGAGGAGGAGCACCTTGGGGTGGTTGATCAGCGCGCGGGCCACGGCGACGCGCTGCTGCTGGCCGCCGGAGAGCTGGTGCGGCTTCTTGCGCGCCTGCTCTCCCAGCTGGACGAGCTCCAGCATCTCCTCCACCTGCTTCTTCACGCTCTTGATGCCGCGCCGGCGCAGGCCGAAGGCGACGTTCTCGAAGATGTCGAGGTGCGGGAAGAGGGCGTAGGACTGGAAGACCGTGTTGACCGGGCGTTTGTAGGGCGGCAGAGCGGTCACGTCCTGGTCGCCGAGGTGGACGGTGCCCTGCGTGGGCTCCTCCAGACCGGCGATCATGCGCAGGGTGGTGGTCTTGCCGCAGCCTGAGGCGCCGAGCAGGGCGAAGAAGGAGCCCTGGGGCACGGTCAGGTCGAGCGGGTGCACGGCGGTGAAGGAGCCGTAGGTCTTGCCGATGCCGGAGAGGCGGACGTCGCCGCTGTTGTCTGTCGTCGTCATCGTCGTCACGCCCCTGTGAGCTTGGAGAACTTCTGCTGGTAGGCCGTCTCTTCCGCCTGCGTCAGCGAGCGGAAGGCGTGGGACCTGGCCGCCATGGCCTTGTCGGGGAGGATCAGCGGGTTGTTCGCCGCGTCCTTGTCGATCTTGGCGAGATACGACTTCACTCCCGCGACCGGGCTGACGTAGTTGATGTAGGCGGCGAGTTCGGCGGCCGGTTCGGGCTCGTAGAAGTAGTCGATGAGCCGCTCGGCGTTCGTCTTGTGGCGCGCCTTGTTGGGGACGAGCATGTTGTCGGTCGACGTCATGTAGCCGCTGTCGGGGATGAGGTAGCCGACGTCCGGGTTGTCCGCCTGGAGCTGGACGATGTCACCGCCCCAGGCGATGCACGCGGCGAAGTCGCCCTTGGTGAGGTCGGACGTGTAGTCGTTGCCGGTGAAGCGGCGTATCTGGCCCTTGTCGACGGCCTTCTGGATGCGCGCGACCACCGCGTCGAAGTCGTCGTCGGTGAACTTCGCCGGGTCCTTGCCCATGTCGAGCATCGTCATGCCGATGCTGTCGCGCATCTCGGTCAGGAAGCCGACGCGGCCCTTGAGCTTGGGGTTGTCCAGCAGGTCGGAGACCGACTTCACCTCGACGCCGTCCAGCGCCTTCTTGTTGTAGGCGATGACGGTCGAGATGCCCTGCCACGGATACGAGTACGCCCGGCCCGGGTCCCAGTCGGGGGCGCGGAACTGGTCCGACAGGTTCGCGAAGGCGTGCGGCAGGTTGGACGGGTCCAGTTTCTGCACGTATCCGAGGCGGATCATGCGGGCGGCCAGCCAGTCGGTGAGGATGATCAGGTCACGGCCGGTGTCGTGGCCGGCGGCGAGCTCCGGCTGGATCTTGCCGAAGAACTCGTCGTTGTCGTTGATGTCCTCGGTGTACTTGACCTGGATGCCGGTGCGTTTGGCGAACGCGTCCAGCGTGGGATGACGCTTGGTCTTGTCGTCCACGTCGATGTACTCGGGCCAGTTGGAGAAGTTGACGACCTTCTCCTTGGCCGAGTGGTCGTCGGCGGAGACGCCGCCCTGCGTCTTGGTCGCCGCCGGGATGCCGCAGGCGCTCAGCGCGCCGAGTCCGCCGACGGCGAGCGCCCCGCCCGCCGAGGCGCGCAGCAGGGAACGCCGGGTGAGGGCGGCCCGTCCGCCCCGGAAGCTGCGCCGTACGGCGGCCTCGAGGGCCGGGGACGGGCGGTCGGGCTCGTACTGCTCCATGCGCGTGGTGCCCTTTCGGAGGGTTCGGCCTGGTCACGGCCTGAGAGTGACTATCGGTCCCCGAAGATCGTGCGGTGCCAGTCCTTGCGGACCACCGCCGTGTTGTCGAACATGACGTGCTTGATCTGCGTGTACTCCTCGAACGAGTACGTGGACATGTCCTTGCCGAAGCCGGAGGACTTGTAGCCGCCGTGCGGCATCTCGCTGATGATCGGGATGTGGTCGTTGATCCACACACAGCCCGCCCTGATCTCCCGGGTGGCGCGGTTCGCCCGGTAGACGTCCCGGCTCCAGGCGGAGGCGGCCAGACCGTACGGGGTGTCGTTGGCCAGCCGGATCCCTTCGTCATCGGTGTCGAACGGCAGGACGACCAGCACCGGGCCGAAGATCTCCGACTGGACGATCTCGCTGTCCTGCGCGGCGTCCGCCACCAGCGTGGGGAGGTAGTACGCGCCGTCCTTCAGCTCCCCCTGCGGGGCCTCGCCGCCGGTGACCACGCGCGCGTAGGCACGTGCCCGGTCCACGAACCCGGCGACGCGGTCCCGCTGCGCGTGCGAGATCAGCGGGCCCAGATCGGTGCCGGGGGCGAAGGGGTCGCCGAGCCGGACGGTCTCCATCAGAGCGGCGGTCCGCCGCACGAACTCCTCGTACAGCGGGCGCTGCACGTACGCGCGGGTGGCGGCCGTGCAGTCCTGCCCGGTGTTGATGAGCGCGCCCGCGACCGCGCCGTTGACCGCCGCGTCCAGGTCGGCGTCGTCGAAGACGACGAAGGGGGCCTTGCCGCCGAGCTCCAGGTGCAGCCGCTTGACGGTGGCGGTGGCGATCTCGGCGACGCGCCGGCCGACGGCGGTGGAGCCGGTGAAGGAGGTCATGGCCACGCCGGGGTGGCCGACCAGGTGCTCGCCGGCCTCCCGGCCGGTGCCGGTCACGATGTTGACGACACCGTCCGGGATGCCCGCGTCCGTGGCGGCCCGGGCGAACATCAGCGAGGTCAGCGGGGTCAGCTCGGCCGGCTTCAGCACGATGGTGTTGCCCGCCGCGATCGCCGGGAGGATCTTCCAGGCGGCCATCTGGAGCGGGTAGTTCCAGGGGGCGATGGAGCCGATGACGCCGATGGGCTCACGGCGGACGTAGGAGGTGTGGTCGCCGGAGTACTCACCGGCGGACTGGCCCTGCAGATGCCGGGCGGCGCCCGCGAAGAAGGCGGTGTTGTCGACGGTGCCCGGCACGTCGAACTCACGGGTCAGCTTCAGCGGCTTACCGCACTGCAGGGACTCGGCGCGGGCGAAGTCCTCGGCGCGCTCGGCGAGTACGGCGGCGAAGCGGTGCAGCGCGTCGGAGCGCTCGCCGGGCGTGGCGCCCGCCCAGCCGGGGAACGCCTCCCGAGCGGCGGCGACCGCGGCGTCCACGTCCTCGGCGCCGGCCAGTTCATAGGTGTACACGTCCTCGCCCGTGGCCGGGTCGACCACGGCGTGGGTGCGACCGGACGTGCCCTTCGCCGGGCGTCCTGCGATGTACTGCGCGCCGTCCGCGAGGCGGTCGTGCGCGGGGAATCGTTCCGGGGTGGCGGTGCCCGGTTTGTGCATGTCGCTCTCCTCCGCCGTCGCCCCGCTTCGCACGGGGTCGGCTGGCGTAGCTCCAGCTCGATTTGAGTGCCGATCCTGACAGAGGACAGGGGGTCCAACAAGTGATTCCGTTGTTGCCTTTTGGTTACGCGACGGAATCTGTCGACCGGGTGTCGAGTCGGCACGGAAAAGCCAGGACGGAGTGTCAGTGGTGCGTGCCACACTCGCATGCATGGGGAAGATCGATTCTTGGGAAGCCCTGATCAGGGAGGTCCACGCGGGGGCGAGGATCAAGTACCTGCGTTTCTGGGGGCATCGGCCGCGGCCGGACGGCCGGGTGGGCGCGAACTGCCTGAGCCAGTGGTGGCCGTCGCCCTTCACGGTGGACGGGGTGACGTACGCGACCGCCGAGCACTGGATGATGGCGGGCAAGGCGCGGCTGTTCGGGGACGCGGAGGCGGAGCGGCGGGCGCTGGCCGCGGGCCATCCCTCCCAGGCGAAGAAGGCGGGCCGGCTGGTGCGCGGCTTCGACGAGGACATATGGGCGCGGGAGCGGTTCCGGATCGTGGTGGCGGGCAGCGTCCACAAGTTCGCCGCCCACCCCGAACTGAAGGAGTTTCTGCTGGGCACGGCCGACCGCGTGCTGGTGGAGGCGAGTCCGGTGGACCGCGTCTGGGGCATCGGGCTGGCCGCGGACGACGAGGCGGCGGCGGACCCGGAGCGCTGGCGGGGACCGAACCTGCTGGGCTTCGCCCTGATGGAGGCCCGGGAGCGGCTGCGCGCTGGGGCGGTGTAGGGGCGGCGGCGGAGGCGCGTGTCCGGAACGGCGGCCTCGGCGGGAGCGCGTGCGCGCGAGCAGCCTCGAGGGGCTGTGCGTCAGACCCCGGTGGCCTCGGCGTGGTGTGGCGTGGCGCGTGCGCTCGGTCGCGGGCTCAACGCCCGTGCAAGAGCTCACCGCTTGACGTCGGCCGCAGGGGCCGCGGGCGATGTACGGGCGCCAGGGGGTGTCGCATGGCACAGGGGCCGGCTGGTGGGCCGGCCCCTGGGGCACGACGGAAGACGTCAGAACGTGCTTGCCGAGCTCATGAGGCTGGCGAACACCAGGATGCCGAGCAGCGGCAGCACCACCGTGGCGATGATGCCGCAGACGAGACCGGCGGTCGCCGCGCCCTTGTTCGTGGCCTCGCCCCTGTTGGCCTTCCCCCGTCCGATGGCGCCGAAAATGATCCCGAGGATGCCCAGGATGACCCCGAAGAACCACAGGAAGAAGGTCAGGCTGCACACGACGCCGATGATGCCCAGCACCATGCCCGTGGTGCCCATGCCGTTGCTCGGCTGCATGGGCATGGCGTAGCCGGGGGCCTGGGGGTAGCCCACGGGCGGCGCGGTCGGGTAGCCGGGGCCCGACTGCGGGTAGCCGTAGCCCGGGCCGGACTGCGGGTATCCGTATCCCGGCGCCGGCTGCTGCGGGGGCTGGGACGGCGGCCCGAAGCCGCCGGGTGCGGGATTGGTGTCGGACATGGCTGGAGCTCCCCTCCGTTGACAGTCAAGGCATCGTAATGCCCGTGATCCAGGCGGTGTACGGCCTGTGCGCAGGCTGTTGCGGAACGGACACGGGCGGGAGTGCCGAGAGCCGCACGGCCGGGTCGAGGGACCGCACCGGCCGGTTCGGCGGCGGAGGTTCAGCGGTCGGTGACGACCGCGGCGGACACGCGGAGGACCTCGTCGTACCCGTTGTCGTCCGCGTTGATGGCGGCCGTGATCCCGATGGCGACCAGGACGATCACCGCGATGCCGAGGACGATGCCGATGATGCCCGTGATGAAGCCGGCCTGGGCCTGGCCGTGGTTGTCGGCCTCGCCCCGCTCGGCCTTGCGGCGGCCCTTGATGCCGAAGACCACGGCGAGGATGCCGAGGACGACCGAGACCACGCCGTACAGGCAGAACAGACAGCAGGACAGGATGCCGAGCACCATGGCCGCGATGCCCAGGCCGTTCTCCCGGGGCTGCGGCATGCCGGGCCAGCCGTAGGCCCCGTAGCCCGGCTGACCCGGGTAGCCCGGATAGCCGGGGTGGCCGGGATAGCCGTATCCGCCCGGGCCGGCGGGACCGCCGGGGCCCGTGGGGGCGATCGGCGGCGGGGGCACGGCGGACTCGCCTGCCGGGGCGACGGGCGGTGCGTCGGCGGGGGCGGCGAACGCGTCCGGCGGCGGGAAGCCGCCGGACGGCATCGAGGCGATGGTGAACTGGTCGTGCACGGACGGCGAGGCGCCCGGGGCCTGCGGCGGCACGGGCGGCAGGTCCCGCACCGGGGGCTGCTGGGGCACCTGCGGCGGGTTCTTCTCCAGGGAAGGCCGGCTCTCGGGCGGCGCCCACGGGTTGTCCTCGGCTCCGGCGCCTGAGCCCGCCCGTGTTCCGTCCGTCATGTCCTCGCGTCCCCCTCGGTCGATCGTCCCGCCATGCTACGGCCTGGTCGCCGGCGCCGTGCCAGGCGGTCGGGCAGGGCCGCGAGCTGCGGGCCGGCGGGCCACCGCCCCGGCCACGCGTGCCGTGCGTGCGCCTACCATGGCCGTGCTCATCGATCAGCCGATCACCCGCACCGCGCCCGCCCGCTCGGGACGCACGGTGCCGTTCCCGGGGAGGAACCCCTTGACCGACCAGCGCGCTCCTCGCGATCCGCACGCCTTCATCGCCGGGCTGCCCAAGGCCGAACTGCACGTGCACCACGTCGGCTCCGCCTCGCCCCGGATCGTCTCCGAACTGGCCGCCCGGCACCCCGACTCCAAGGTGCCCACCGACCCCGAGGCCCTGGTCGACTACTTCACCTTCACGGACTTCGCCCACTTCATCGAGGTGTACCTGTCCGTCGTGGACCTGATCCGCACCCCGGAGGACGTCCGCCTGCTGACGTACGAGGTGGCCCGCGACATGGCCCGCCAGCAGGTGCGCTACGCCGAGCTGACCATCACCCCGTTCTCCTCCACCCGCCGCGGCATCGACGAGCGTGCCTTCATGGACGCGATCGAGGACGCCCGCAAGGCGGCCGAGGCCGAGTTCGGGACCGTGCTGCGCTGGTGCTTCGACATCCCCGGCGAGGCCGGCCTGGAATCGGCCGAGGAGACGATGCGGCTGGCCACCGACGACCGGCTGCGCCCCGAGGGGCTGGTGTCGTTCGGGCTGGGCGGGCCCGAGATCGGCGTGCCGCGGCCCCAGTTCAAGCCGTACTTCGACCGTGCGATCGCCGCCGGGCTGCACTCCGTCCCGCACGCCGGTGAGACCACCGGCCCGCAGACGGTGTGGGACGCGCTGACCGAACTGCGCGCCGAGCGCATCGGCCACGGCACCAGCTCCGCCCAGGACGAGAAGCTGCTCGCGCACCTGGCCGAGCACCGCATCCCGCTGGAGGTCTGCCCCACCTCCAACATCGCCACCCGAGCGGTCCGCACCCTGGAGGAACACCCCGTAAGGGAGTTCGTCAAGGCCGGAGTCGTCGTCACGATCAACTCCGACGACCCGCCCATGTTCGGCACCGACCTCAACGCCGAGTACGCCGTGGCCGCCCGCCTCCTCGACCTGGACGAGCGGGGCATCGCCGAGCTGGCCAAGAACGCGGTGCACGCCTCCTTCCTCGACGAGGCGGGCAAGGCGCGCATCGCCGGCGAGATCGACGCCTACACCGCGCGGTGGCTCGCGCCCTGAGCCGTCGGGCCCGGGACACAATGGGTCGCATGCAGACCGTGACCGCCGTCGCGCACCGCGGCGACCCCTACCGCTTCCCCGAGAACACGATCGACTCGCTGCGCTCCGCGCTCGGCCAGGGCGCGGACGCGGTCGAGATCGATGTGCGCCTGACCCGGGACGGCGTGCCCGTGCTGCTGCACGACGAGTCGCTGAAGCGGCTGTGGGGGCACGACCGGCCGTTGCGCTCGCTGTCCGCCGAGGAGGTGCGCGCTCTGACGGCGGGCCGGGTGCCCACGCTCGCGGACGCGCTGGCCGCGACGGACGGCGGCCGGGTCATGCTCGACCTGCCGGGCGCGGCCGATCCTCGGACGGTGCGGGAGATCGTCGGGGTGGTCCACGAGTGCGGTGCGCAGGACCGTGTCTACTACTGCGCGGGCGCGGGGACGATGCTGGCGGTGCGCGCGGCCGACCCCTCCGCCGAGATCGCCCTGACCTGGACGACGCTCGCACCACCGCGGCCCGGTCTGCTGGACGCGGTGCGGCCCAGGTGGCTGAACTACCGTTTCGGCCTGGTGGACCGGGAGCTCGCCGCGCGTGTCCACCGCGAGGGGCTCCTGCTGTCCGTCTGGACCCCGGACACCCGCCGCTCGCTGCGCCGCCTGGTCGCCCTCGGCGTGGACTCGATCACGACCAACCGCATCGACGTCCTGTGCGCGCTGCGCGGGCGGTGAGCGGGGCACTCCGTGCGCTCCCCCAGGGGGTGTCTCGCCGATCGGGCCGGATCGGGGAGCGGTGGCCGGCGGTGGGGGTACCTCCCACGCCGTTCAGGCAGTGGGGGAGCACCGCAAGGCGGAGGAGGGAGTCGATGCGGAGCATCGGCGACCGACGACAACGCGGCGAGGTGCGGTGCCAGGCGCCGCGAGCCCGGCATGATCGGCGAGACACCCCCTGGGCCCCTAGGGGGTCTCCCCGGTAACCCCCTTGCCCCGTACGACCGTTGCTCCGGGCCGCGTCGGGGGCGCATGCCCTCCTCGGCGACGATCCGCCGGCCCGCCGGGGCCCCGAGGATGATCGGCGACGGCCGTGCACATCGGCCGTGAGCCCGTCTCGAATCCCCTCGGACCTCACAGGAGCAGCCGATGCGAGCCCGTACCACCGCCCTGACCGCCGCCTGTCTCGCCCTCGCCCTGGCCGCCGGGCCGTTGGCCGCCGCAGGGGCGTCCGCCGCCCCCGCGACCGCCTCCGCCGCGGGTCCGGCCGCCGCGCCGGGGGCACCCACGGCCCATGACGCGACCGGACCGGACGTGGAGGCCCTGTCCGCCGCGATCGCCGGGCTGCCGGACAGGGACGTCACCGCGGCGGACGTCCGTGTCGGCGGCGACGGCACATGGCGCGGCACGGCCGGGGTACGGGACATCCGCACGGGGGCGCCCGCGCTGCGGGACGGGCGGTTCCGGGCCGGTTCGGTGACGAAGGTGGTGACCGCGTCCATCGTGCTGCAACTGGCCGCCGAGGGGCGGATCAGCCTGGACGGCACCGTGCAGCACTACCTCCCGGGCCTGCTCACCGAGGACTTCGAGCCGATCACCGTACGGCAGTTGCTGAACTACACCAGCGGCCTGAAGCCCGGCCCGTCCCTCGGCGAGACGGTCGAGGAGGGATACCCGCACCGCTTCGAGACACTGACACCACGTCAGGTCGTGGCGGGCTCGGCCACTCAGGGACCCGCGTACCGGCCGGGCACGCGGCAGACCTACGGCAACATCCACTACACCGTGCTCGGCATGCTGATCGAGAAGGTGACCGGCGACTCCTACGCCCACCAGGCCCAGGTGCGGATCTTCGGGCCGCTGGGCATGCGCCACACCTCGTTCCCGGCGGGAGCCGACCCCCGGGTCCACGGCGCGCACAACCGGGGTTACGACTGGATCGACGGGAAGCTGGTCGACGTCACCGACTGGAACATGTCCGACCGGTGGGCGGCCGGCGACATGATCTCGACGACCGCCGACCTGCAACGACTGCTGGTGGCGCTGTTCCGCGGCCGGGTGGTGCCCGAGCCTCAGCTGCGGGAGATGTTCACCGTTCCCGGTCTGCCGGGGGCCAGGTACGGCGCGGGCCTGGAGCGGATCGAGCTGAACGGCAAGGTGATCTGGGGCAAGACCGGCTCGCGCCCCGGCTACGCCACGGCCATCGCCGCGACGCGCGACCTGTCCAGGACCCTGGTCTACGACGTCACCGCCACCGACGCCAAGGGCGACGGCGCGGGCACCGCCGAGCGCTTCGGGTACCCGGCGTTCAACCGCTGACGGCAGCGGCGGCGGCCGGGGGCGCGGACGGCCCGGTCAGTGCCTCCAGCCGCTTGATCTTCTTGCGTACGACATGGAGCGGGGCGATCCCGAACACCCCGAAGGACATGTCGATCAGCGACCACCAGAAGGGGATGCCCCGGATCGGCCCGCAGATCAGCGCAAGCGGGACGATGCCCACGCAGGCGATCATCCCGAACTCCACGACCCAGATGTTGCGGACCGGGTCACGGTAGGGGCCGTAGAAGGCGACCGCGATGACGAGATGCGCGAACGCCAGCCAGTCCGTGCCGTACAGCAGGAACGGGTAGTCGGCGTCGGCGGTGTCGAGCCCGTGCCGTACCCGCTCGATCCAGTCCATGAGCCCGGGCAGGTGATCGGGCACCCCCAGGAACCGCAACGCGCTCTCGGACCACCGCAGTTCGTGCACCAGCGGGAAGGCGGTGGCCCCGCTGAGCACCAGACAGACGACGAAGACAACCAGCCAGACACGAATGCCCTTGAGCAGGGCGGCTCTGTCGCTCATGGCAAGAGCGTACGCCCGTATTGAACGTGTTCAAAAAGAGGGGTGAGTCATCCCCGGGTCACCCCAGGCCGCCCCGGCTCGCCCCTCCCCCTCTCCTTGCCCCTGCCCCTGCCCCTGCCTCTGCCTCTGCCTCTGCCCTCTGCCCCTGCCCCCTGTCCTCTGCCCCCTGCCCCCTGCCCTCTGCCGCGGCGGAGGCGGCGGCGACGGTCGCCCCCACCAGCCCGGCGGCCATGGTGAATTCGCGTCGTGCGGCGCCCAGGCCGCCGGCAGCCCGAACATGACGGCGAGGCCGGCCTGTCGAGCGTTCGCCTCCGACGGGTTCGTCACGACCGCGAGTCTGCCGCCGCTACGCCCCCACGGCCTCGGCCTTGTCCGCCGGGAGGGGGCACGCCGCGGCCCCGGGTGGTCCGTCCCTCCACCCGGGGCCGCGAGTTCGGTCACGTCCGAGCCGTCGCGATGCTCAGCCGTCCAGGGACGTCATCACGTGCTTGATGCGCGTGTAGTCCTCGAAGCCGTAGGCCGACAGGTCCTTGCCGTAGCCGGACTTCTTGAAGCCGCCGTGGGGCATCTCGGCGACCAGCGGGATGTGGGTGTTGATCCACACGCAGCCGAAGTCGAGCTTCTTGGACATCCGCATGGCGCGGGCGTGGTCCTTGGTCCACACGGAGGAGGCCAGCGCGTACTCGACGCCGTTGGCCCACTCGACGGCCTGGTCCTCGTCCGAGAAGGACTGGACGGTGATGACCGGCCCGAAGACCTCCTTCTGGATGATCTCGTCGTCCTGCTTGACGCCGGAGACGACGGTCGGCGCGAAGAAGTAGCCCGTGTCGCCGACGCGCTTGCCGCCGGCCTCCACGCGCGCCTGGGCGGGCAGCCGCTCGATGAAGCCCTCGACCTGCTGGAGCTGGCTGGGGTTGTTGAGCGGGCCGAAGAGGACGTCCTCGTCGTCCGGCCGGCCGGTCTTCGTGTCCTCCGCCGCCTTCGCCAGCGCGGTC
The DNA here is from genome assembly GCF_032658145.1 of Streptomyces sp. MK7. NCBI lineage: Bacteria > Bacillati > Actinomycetota > Actinomycetes > Kitasatosporales > Streptomycetaceae > Streptomyces > Streptomyces sp. MK7. Next base: position 52,119 of record NZ_JAVACL010000008.1, on the reverse strand, counting down.
ACGAACTCGTCGTGGATCGACTCGTGGACCAGGACGCGGCAGGCGGCCGTACAGTCCTGGCCGGCGTTGAAGAAGCCCGCGACGGAGATGTCCTCGACGGCCTTGGCGATGTCGGTGTCCTCGAAGACCACGACCGGGGCCTTGCCGCCCAGCTCCAGGTGGACGCGCTTGACGTCCTTGGAGGCGGACTCGGCGACCTGGATGCCGGCGCGTACCGAGCCGGTGATGGAGGCCATCGCCGGGGTGTCGTGCTCGACCATCATGCGGCCGGTCTCGCGGTCGCCGCAGATGACGTTGAAGACGCCCTTGGGCAGGATCGAGCCGAGGATCTCCGCGATCAGGACCGTGGAGGCCGGGGTGGTGTCCGACGGCTTCAGGACGACCGTGTTGCCGGCCGCGATCGCCGGGGCGAACTTCCACACGGCCATCATCATCGGGTAATTCCACGGCGCGACCTGCGCACAGACGCCGACCGGCTCACGGCGGATGATCGACGTCATCCCCTCCATGTACTCGCCGGCCGACCGGCCCTCCAGCATCCGCGCCGCGCCCGCGAAGAAGCGGATCTGGTCGACCATCGGCGGGATCTCCTCGGAGCGGGTCAGCCCGATCGGCTTGCCCGTGTTCTCCACCTCGGCCGCGATCAGTTCCTCGGCCCGCTCCTCGAAGGCGTCCGCGACCTTCAGCAGGGCCTTCTGCCGCTCGGCGGGGGTGGTGTCGCGCCAGCCCGGAAAGGCCGCGGCGGCGGCCGCCATCGCGGCGTCGACGTCCGCCTGGCCGGACAGCGGCGCGGTCGCGTACGCCTCTCCGGTCGCGGGGTTGACCACCTCGGTGGTCCGTCCGTCGGCGGCGTCCCGGAACTCACCGTCGATGAAGTTGCGCAGACGACGCAGCTCGGTGCTCACTGCCGGCCCTCCTGGGTTGGTTCATGGTGTCCGATCTCTGAGACACCCACCCTAGTCCGGACTCCGACGTTTTCAACACCCCTATCGCCATCACTTCTGCGAAATCCGCACGTCTAAGTCCTTCAAACAACGAATTTCATCGCTCCAGGCTTGCGGAACTGTCGAGACGTCGTGCACAGTGAGCACGTGGCCAGTCGAAGCGCAGACCAGAAGGACTCGCCCCGCGAGTCCCGCAACGGGAACGGCACCCCCCAGCTGGACGCCGTCTCCCTCGCCATCATCGAGCAGCTCCAGGAGGACGGCCGCCGGCCGTACGCCGCGATCGGCAAGGCCGTCGGCCTGTCCGAGGCGGCCGTGCGCCAGCGCGTGCAGAAGCTGCTGGACCAGGGCGTCATGCAGATCGTCGCCGTCACGGACCCGCTCACCGTGGGCTTCCGCCGGCAGGCGATGGTCGGCATCAACGTCGAGGGCGATGTCGAGGCCGTCGCGGACGCGCTGACCGCCATGTCGGAGGTCGAGTACGTGGTGATGACCGCGGGCTCGTTCGACGTCCTCGCCGAGATCGTCTGCGAGGACGACGACCACCTGCTGGACGTCATCAACAAGCGCATCCGGGCCCTGCCCTCGGTGCGCTCCACCGAGAGCTTCGTCTACCTCAAGCTCAAGAAGCAGACCTACATGTGGGGAACCCGATAACCGTGAGGACCCGATAACCGTGAGCACCAAGGACCTCAGCCGCACCGCGTACGACCACCTGTGGATGCACTTCACCCGCATGTCCTCGTACGAGAACTCCCCCGTGCCGACCATCGTGCGCGGTGAGGGCACCTACATCTACGACGACAAGGGCAAGCGCTACCTGGACGGTCTGGCGGGCCTGTTCGTGGTCCAGGCCGGACACGGCCGCACCGAACTCGCGGAGACGGCCTTCAAGCAGGCTCAGGAGCTGGCCTTCTTCCCCGTGTGGTCCTACGCCCACCCCAAGGCCGTGGAGCTGGCCGAGCGCCTCGCCGACTACGCCCCGGGCGACCTCAACAAGGTCTTCTTCACCACCGGCGGCGGAGAGGCGGTCGAGACCGCCTGGAAGCTCGCCAAGCAGTACTTCAAGCTGACCGGCAAGCCCACCAAGCACAAGGTCATCTCCCGCGCGGTCGCCTACCACGGCACCCCGCAGGGCGCCCTGTCGATCACCGGCCTGCCGGGCCTGAAGGCCCCCTTCGAGCCGCTGGTCCCCGGCGCGCACAAGGTCCCCAACACCAACATCTACCGCGCCCCGATCTTCGGCGACGACCCCGAGGCCTTCGGCCGCTGGGCCGCCGACCAGATCGAGCAGCAGATCCTCTTCGAGGGCCCGGACACGGTCGCGGCCGTCTTCCTGGAGCCGGTGCAGAACGCCGGCGGCTGCTTCCCGCCGCCGCCCGGCTACTTCCAGCGGGTGCGCGAGATCTGCGACCAGTACGACGTGCTGCTCGTCTCCGACGAGGTCATCTGCGCCTTCGGCCGGCTCGGCACGATGTTCGCCTGCGACAAGTTCGGCTACGTCCCGGACATGATCACCTGCGCCAAGGGCATGACCTCGGGCTACTCCCCGATCGGCGCCTGCATCATCTCCGACCGCCTGGCCGAGCCGTTCTACAAGGGCGACAACACCTTCCTGCACGGCTACACCTTCGGCGGCCACCCGGTCTCCGCTGCCGTGGGCCTGGCCAACCTCGACCTGTTCGAGCGCGAGGGCCTGAACCAGCACGTGCTCGACAACGAGCCGGCGTTCCTGTCCACCCTCCAGAAGCTGCACGACCTGCCGATCGTCGGCGACGTCCGCGGCAACGGCTTCTTCTACGGCATCGAGCTGGTCAAGGACAAGAGCACCAAGGAGTCGTTCAACGAGGAGGAGACCGAGCGCGTCCTGTACGGCTTCCTCTCCAAGGCGCTGTACGACAACGGCCTGTACTGCCGTGCCGACGACCGCGGCGACCCGGTCGTCCAGCTCGCCCCGCCGCTGATCTCCGACCAGGAGACCTTCGACGAGATCGAGCAGATCCTGCGCGCGACGCTGACGGAGGCGTGGACCAAGCTGTGACCGCCGCGCCGCGCGCGAGCGCGGTGAGGCCCGCACCTCCGATCAGATGATCATCACCGGCCCCGGAGCCGTCCGTTCGAGTGGGAAACGGCGGCCCGGGGCCGTGTGCTGTCCCGGCACCCGGCACCGGCTGCCTAGCGTCTTGACTCCCCCCTCGCAGGACGACAGGGATCCCTGGCTCACGCTGCCCAGTCGTTCGGCGAACGACCGAGTCTGACGCGATCAGCACCAGCCGGGTTGAGACCAGCCCGGATGGCAAAAACGCCTAGGAGGCAACGCGTGCCGGGTTCTCGCAACGCGCTGTCCATCGATCGCAGTACGCCGAACCGGCACCGTGACCTTGAATCTCTGCGCTCGTTCCCCCATACGCGGGACAAGGCACGGCAATCCCGATCAGAACCGAGGTGTACGCCCATGGACGCCCCGCCGGACAACGACGTTCTCTGGGCACGCGCCCTGCACTACACCCACAACGACGGCTCACCCGCGCTCGGCGGCGTCTCGCTCGGCGTCCGGCAGGGCGAGATCCTCGCCGTCGCCGGACCGAGCGGCAGCGGCAAGACGACCCTGCTGCGCTGCCTGTCCGGCATGGTGCGCGTCCGCAAGGGCGAGGTGTGGTTCAACAGCGCCCCCATGCACACCCTCGGCCCGCTGGCCCGGGAACGGCTGCGCCGGGACCGGTTCGGCTGGATCGACCCCGCCCCCGTGCTCGTACCCGAGCTCAACGTCTGGGAGAACACCGCCCTGCCGCTGATGCTGCGCGGCACCAGCCGGCGCCGGGCCAAGGTGGCCGCCCTGGAGTGGCTGGAACGCCTGGACGTCGGCGAGCTGGCCCACAGACGGCCGCACCAGCTGCGCCAGGCCGAGCGGCAGCGGGTCTGCCTCGCCCGCGCCCTCGCCCCCGCGCCGACGGTGCTCTTCGCCGACGAGCCCACGGCCCCGCTGCACCGGGCCGACCGCGCCCATGTGCTGCGCACGCTCACCACGGCATCCCGCTCGCACGGCATCACGGTCGTCCTGGCCACGCACGACCCGGAGACCGCGGCCCTCGCCGACCGCACGGTGGCACTGCTGGACGGACGGTGCGTGAACACCGTGCACCTGCCCCCCGCCGGCGACACGACGGAAGGCCGGGCCGCGTGCTCGCTCTCCGTCTGACCCGCGTCGCCCACCCGGCCGTCCAGTTCCGCCGCCTGACCCTCGCGGCGGCCTCGGCCGGCACCGGCTTCCTGCTGCTGAGCAGTCTCGCCTACGCCCTCCGCCACCCCGACGACCCGTCCGCCGCACTGCTGCGCCTGTCCTGGTGCGCGGTGCCTCTGGCCGCCACGACGTACCTGGCGGTCGCGGTGGCCCGCACCGACCCCGGCACCCGGCCCCGCAGTGCCCTGTCGGCCCTCGGTCTCGGACCCGGCCGCCTGATGGCCGTCTCGGCGGCCACGACCGCACTGGCCTGCTCGTTCGGCACCCTGCTCGCGCTGCTGGCCTTCCTCCAACTGCGCGGGGGCCTCCCGGACCTGCCCTTCGACGGCGCCGCCTCGCACTTCCTCGCCGCGGGAGAACCCCTGCCCGTGCCGGGGACCCTGATCCTGCTCGCGGTCGTCCCGGCGCTCGCGTCCACGGCGGTGGCGCTGGCCCTGCGGCCCCGGGAGACGAAGCCCCCGGCCCGGGCCCGCCAGGCGAAGGGGGGCGCCACGGAGCCTGCCCGGAGCGCCCAGGTGCAGGCGGACGCGGGTGGCTCTCCGGCCGAGCGGACCGGCGCCCCGTCCGGGGTCCTCCTCCAGGACGGCCCCGCGCCGGAGGACGACCCCGAACCCGGCGAGGCCGACCCCCAGCGTCCCCTGCCGCCCCGCCGGCCGCCCACCGGCCTGCCCTGGGGCATCGCCGTGCTGGCCGCCGGCCTCGCCGTCGAGGCCTACGCCGGCCGCACCCCGGACTCCTCCGGCGCCTCCGCCCCCGCGCTCCCCGGCGGCCTCGCCGCCGACTCCACGCCGGTGCTCGTCGGCTGGCTGCTGACCGCTCTCGGTCTCGCCCTCGCCGGCCCCGGCCTCACCCACCTGTGCGGCCGGCTGCTCCAGGCGGCCGGGCCCGGGGCCGTGCGCCTCCTGGCCGGCCGGATCCTGATGGAGGAGGCGGGCCGCATCGGCCGCCCGCTGGGCGTGGTGTGCGCGGTGGCGTCGGGGACGTACGCCATGGGCGTCCTCTACGAGGGCAGTACGCCCGTCCTCGGTCCGCTGACCGCCCTGGGCGCGCTGCTCGTGGCCGGCTGCACCGTGGCCACCCTGCTCACCGCGGCCGTGGAGGCGCGGCAGGCCCGCGCCGACGTCACCGCCGCCCTGCTGCGGCTCGGCGCGCCCGCCACGACGCTGCGCTCCGCCGCGGCCCTGCGCGCCGGCGTGCTGCTGGCCGTCTTCGCCCCGCTGACCTTCCTGATCGCCGACCTCGCCGCGCTGCCGCTGACCCGCTGACGAACGCGGGAACGCGCGCGAACGCGGGGAACGCGGGGAACGCGGGCGAAAAAGGTTCCGCGCCGGCGATGAGTTCCGCGCCGAGGCCCGGTCTACCCCCTCGAACGGCACGGACGACGTGCACGTGCGCACCGACGGGAGAGACCCACCATGTACCAGCAGATGATCTTCGTGAACCTGGCGACCGACGACGTGGCCGCGTCCCGGAAGTTCTTCACCGAGCTCGGCTACACGATCAACCCGCAGTTCTCCACCGACGACTGCTCCTGCGTCGTCATCAGCGACACGATCATCGCGATGCTGCTCAGCAAGCAGCGCTACGCCGACTTCACCAAGAAGGAGATCGCGGACGCCACGAAGACCAGCGAGGTGCTGATCTGTCTGAGCGCCGAGAGCCGCGAGAAGGTCGACGAGCTGGTCGACAAGGCCGTCGCCGCCGGTGGCACCGTGAGCGGCGGGACCCAGGACCACGGCTACATGTACGGCCGCGCCTTCGACGACCTCGACGGGCACACCTGGGAGGTCATGTGGATGGACCCGGCGGCGGTACAGGGCTGAGCGAGGCGGCGGGACACGGGCCACCCAAGACGTTCAAACGTCTGCGCGGTTAATAAAAGGGCAAAGCCAACGCCCTTTCGGGGCCTATGCGTTGACAGTTCTGACGGAACGCTTATAGACCTGAGCCTCCTGGGGGTGCCGGGGCAGCCGCGTCCTCCGTGGTCGCCCCAACGCCCCCTTCACCCCCCGCAATTGCGCATCCGTGAAGGGCCAAGGCCATCTTGTCCATATCACTGTCCCGCCGTACCGCACGTTCCGTGCGCGTCCTGGGCGTCGCCGCCTCAGCCGCCGCGCTCGCGCTCGGCGCCGCAGGCAACGCGCTCGCGTGCAACATCAGCGAGTTCTCCGCCGAAGCCACGTGCGCCGGCGGCAAGGGCGTCATCGTCGTCACCGACAAGGACGCGTCCGGCACCCCGGCGGTCGTCTCCGTGTTCCTCGAGAACAACGGCGCCGACGCGAAGAGGATCGGCACCCCCCAGGAGGTCAAGGGCTCCGCCGAGGGCAACACCGTCACCTTCGCCGAGGACTGGCAGCCGGACGCCGTCTACCGCATCCACGTCAAGGCCGGAGGCAAACTGGTCGACGAGGACATCAGCCCCAACCTGACCACCCCGTCCACGGCCTGTACGCCGGCCACGCCGAGCGCACCGGCCACCCCGTCGAAGCCGGCCCCCCCGACCCCGTCGGCATCGGCGTCGTCGGCGACGCCGTCGAAGCCCGGCACGGCGACTCCGGCTCCGTCCGAGTCGCAGAGCAGCACCGCTCCCGCGGGCACCGTGAGCAACGCTCCCTCGCCCGCCGTCGGTGACTCCAACCTCGCCGAGACCGGTGCGAGCTCCAATACCGGTCTGATCGCCGGCATCGCGGCCGCCCTGGTCGTCGTCGGCGGAGGCGCGGTCTTCCTCGGCCTGCGCCGCCGTGGAGCGAACGGCGGGCGCTGACGCCACCGTTCAAGCCGTCGGCCGTGGCCGGTCCCCGTGTCCGAGGGGGCCGGCCACGGCCTTTCCCGTCTCATCCTGACGCGGACCTCTCTCCAGGGGCGCGGTGATCAGCCGAGTACGACCGTCTCGGCCGCGTCGAAGGCGACCCCGACCTCGTCCCCGACATCCGGGGCCGACCGCAGCGGGCAGGCGGCCTCCAGGCGTGGCGCGTCCTGCGGCTGGAGGCGGACGGCGACGTGGGTGCCCTTGAAGGTGCGGGCGGCGACCCGGCAGCGCAGGCCCTCGTCGGTGGGGACGAGACGGACACCGGCGGGCCGTACGACGAGGGTGCGGGCGCCCTGCGGGGCGTCCTCGGGCACCGGTACCTTGCCCCACGGGGTGACCGCCGCCTCCCCCTCGACCCTCGCCTCGACGACGTTCTCGAAGCCGAGGAAGCGGGCCACGAAGGCATCCGCCGGCCGCTGCCACACCTCAAGGGGCGTACCGGACTGGGCGATCCGGCCCTCCCGCATCACCACCACCCGGTCGGCGAGCGCGAACGCCTCGCCCTGGTCGTGGGTGACGGCCAGCACGGTGGTGCCCAACCGCCCGAACAGCTCCCGCAGTTCGACGACGAGGCGTTCGCGCAGCGAACGGTCGAGCTGGCCGAGGGGTTCGTCGAGCATCAGCAGCCGGGGCCGGGGCGCGAGAGCGCGGGCGAGGGCCACCCGCTGCTGCTCACCGCCGGAGAGCGCGGCCACGGCTCGGGCGCCGGCCCCCGGCAGCCCGACCAGACCGAGCAACTCCCCCACCCTGGCCGCCCGTTCGCCCCTGGTCGCGCCGCGCATCCGCAGTCCGAAGCCGACGTTCCCGGCCACGTCCCGCTGCGGGAAGAGCTGGTGGTCCTGGAACATCAGGCCGACCTCGCGCCGGTGCGCCGGCACCCCCGTCTGGTCCCGTCCGTCGAGCAGTACCCGCCCGGAGTGCAGCGGCTGGAGTCCGGCCACCGCCCGCAGCAGCGTCGACTTGCCGCTGCCGCTGGGTCCGAGCACACATACGATCTCGTGTTCGGCGACCGTGAGATCGACGGCGTCGAGCGCGGCCCGCCCGCCGAAGCGCACGGTCGCGGCCTGAAGGCCCAGCAGCATCTAGAACTCCCCGCTCCGGTCGGTGCGCAGCCGTTCGAGGACGAGCAGCGCCACCGCGCACACCACCATGAGAATCGTCGACAGGGCCATGGCCTGCCCGTAGTTGAGGTCGCCGGGCCGTGACAGCAGCCGGGCCACGGCGACCGGCAGGGTCGGGTTGTCGGGCCGGGCGATGAACACGGTCGCCCCGAACTCCCCCAGTGACACGGCGAAGGCGAACCCGGCGGCGACCAGCAGCGCCCGCCGCACCATCGGCAGGTCGACCTCCCGCCACACCCGCCACGGCGACGCCCCGAGCACGGCCGCCGCCTCTCGCAGCCGTACGTCCACCGCGCGCAGCACGGGCAGCATGATCCGCACCACGAACGGCACGCCGACCAGGGCCTGTGCGAGCGGGACCAGGATCCAGGACTGCCTGAGGTCGAGCGGCGGCTCGTCCAGCGCGATCAGGAAGCCGAAGCCGACCGTCACGGCGGACACCCCGAGCGGCAGCATCAGCAGCGCGTCGAAGCCGCGCACGATCCGGCCGGAGTCGCGGCGGGCGAGCGCGGCGGCGGCGAGGCCGCCCACGACCACGGCGACGGCGGTCGCGGCGGCGGCGTAGGAGAAGGAGGCGCCGATGGCGTGGATCGGCGCGACCAGGAAGGTCCCGCCGTCGGAGTCGGTCAGCGCCCGGTAGTAGCCGAAGCCGGGCGCGGTGAGCGAGCGCTGCACCAGCACGGCGAGCGGCAGCAGCAGGAGCAGGGCGATGGTGGCGAGGACGGCGGCCAGCAGTGTCCACTGACCCGCGCCGCGCGGGCGGCGGGCGGTGCGGGAGGCGTCCACCAGCTTCAGCGCGGTCTCCCGGCGCCGTACGGTCCACGCGTGCACGGCGAGGATCGCGCCCACCGCCAGGAACTGGACGATCGTCAGCACGGCCGCGGTGGACAGGTCGAAGATCTCGGAGGTCTGCCGGTAGATCTCCACCTCGAGGGTGGAGAAGGTGGGGCCGCCCAGGATCTGCACCACGCCGAAGGAGGTGAAGGTGAACAGGAAGACCATGAGCGCGGCGGCGGCGAGGGCCGGGGCCAGGGCGGGCAGGGTGACCTTGCGCCAGGCCGTCAGCGGCGAGGCGCCCAGCATCCGGGCGGCCTCCTCCTGCCGCGGGTCGAGCTGGGACCACAGCCCGCCCACCGTCCGTACGACGACCGCGTAGTTGAAGAAGACGTGGGCCAGCAGGATCGCCCAGACCGTGGTGTCCAGCCGCAGGCCCCACAGTTCGTCGAGCAGCCCCCCGCGCCCGACCAGGGCGAGGAAGGCGGTGCCGACGACGACGGTGGGCAGCACGAACGGGACGGTGACCACGGCCCGCAGGACCTGGCGGCCGGGGAAGTCGAGGCGGGCGAGGACATACGCGCCGGGCAGCGCGACCAGCAGGGTGAGCGCGGTGGAGGCGAGCGCCTGCCAGGTGGTGAACCACAGCACGTGCCGGATGTCGGACTGTCCGAGCACGTCCACGATCCGCCCGACGTGCCAGGACCCGTCGTCCTTCAGACCGCGCCGGACGATCGCGGCGACGGGACAGGCGAAGAACACCGCGAAGAACGCGACGGGCACGGCCATCAGGCCGAGCCGCGCCGCGTTCCCCTTACGGCTGCCCGTACGGTCCGTGCCGTCGGCTACTTCAGGACGAGCGAGGTCCACGACTTGACCCACTGGTCACGGTTGGCGGCGATCTTGTCGGGCGCCATGGTCTCGGGGTGCTCGGCCTGGGGGCCGTACTCGGTGAACTCCGAAGGCACCTGGGCGCCCTTGGTCACCGGGTAGACGAACATGTTCAGCGGCATGTCCTCCTGGAACCGCTTGGTGAGCAGGAAGTCGAGGAACGCCTTGCCGCCCTTGGTGTTGCGGGCGTTGTCGAGCAGTCCCGCGTACTCGATCTGCCGGAAGCAGGTGCCGTACGCCACCCCGGTCGGCGCGGTCTTCGGCTTCGGGTCGGCGTAGACGACTTCGGCGGGCGGCGAGGAGGCGTAGGAGACGACGAGCGGCCGGTCGCCCTTGGCCTTCTTGCCGCCGGCGGATCCGGAGAACTCCTGGTTGTAGGCCTGCTCCCAGCTGTCGACGACCTTGACGCCGTTGGCCTTGAGCTTCTTCCAGTAGCCCTGCCAGCCGTCGTCACCGTACGTGGCGGCGCTGCCGAGCAGGAAGCCGAGGCCGGGCGAGGAGGTGGCGGCGTTCTCGGTGACGAGCAGGTTCTTGTACTGCGGCTTGACGAGGTCGTCGAAGGAGGCCGGCGGGGTCAGCTTGTGGTCGGCGAAGTACTTCTTGTCGTAGTTGACGCAGATGTCGCCGGAGTCGATCGGCGTGACCCGGTGCTTGGCCTCGTCGACCCGGTACTCGGGCAGCACCAGGTCGGAGCCCTTGGGCTGGTACGGCTGGAACAGACCGTTGTCGAGGGCGCGGGAGAGCAGGGTGTTGTCGACGCCGAAGAAGACATCGCCCTGCGGGTGGTCCTTGGTGAGGACTGCCTTGTTGACGGCCTGGCCGGCGTCGCCGTCCTTGAGGACCTTGACGGTGTAGCCGGAGGTCTTCTCGAAGGCGGCGACGACGCTCTTGGAGGCGGCCCACGAGTCGTGGCTCACGAGGGTCACGGTCTTGGAGTCGGCGGCCTTGGCCGTCCCCTTGCCGTCGGTCGACCCGCACGCGGACAGCGTGACGAGGCCGAGTCCGACCGCCACGGCGACGAACGTCTTGTTGTGCACTGGATTTCCTCCTGGGGGTTGGCCAGGAAGAGACGCGGCCCCGCCCGGGACCCGCGAGGATGCCCGGGCAGGGCGCAACAGCTCGAGTGATGACCGAACTTCCTACCCAGAATGACCTGGGCGAGGTTCAGAGGGTCTGCGGCCGGTGCCGCACTCTCAGCGCTGTGGCGCTCCCCTGTCGGAATATGAAGATATGGACGGCCACAGACTACCGCCCGGGCGTCACCAGGCCACCACCCGGGCGTCGACCGGCCACCGTCCGGCTACCTCTCGGTGGCCGCCAGCTGACCGCAGGCCCCGTCGATCTCCTGCCCGCGGGTGTCCCGGACGGTCACCGGCACCCCGTGCGCCGCGATCGCCTCGACGAACGCCTTCTCGTCCTCGGGGCGTGAAGCGGTCCACTTCGAGCCGGGGGTCGGGTTGAGCGGGATCAGATTGACGTGCACCGGCTTGCCCTTGAGAAGGCGGCCGAGCCGGTCGCCGCGCCAGGCCTGGTCGTTGATGTCCCGGATCAGCGCGTACTCGATGGACAGCCGGCGCCCGGACTTCGCGCTGTACTCGAAGCCGGCGTCCAGCACCTCCCGCACCTTCCACCGCGTGTTCACGGGGACGAGGGTGTCGCGCAGCTCGTCGTCGGGGGCGTGCAGGGAGATGGCGAGCCGGCACTTGAGGCCCTCGTCGGCGAACCGGTGGATCGCCGGGACCAGGCCCACCGTGGAGACGGTGATCCCGCGCTGGGAGAGCCCCAGCCCGTCCGGCTCGGGGTCGGTCAGCGCGCGGATGGCACGGATCACCCGGTTGTAGTTGGCGAGCGGCTCGCCCATGCCCATGAAGACGATGTTGGACAGCCGCGCCGGACCACCGGGCACCTCGCCGTCCCGCAGAGCCCGCATGCCGTCCACGATCTGATGCACGATCTCGGCGGTCGACAGGTTCCGGTCGAGCCCGGCCTGCCCGGTGGCACAGAACGGGCAGTTCATCCCGCACCCGGCCTGCGAGCTGATGCACATGGTCACCCGGTCCGGGTAACGCATCAGCACCGACTCCACGAGCGTGCCGTCGAACAGCCGCCACAGCGTCTTGCGGGTGGTCCCCTGGTCGGTCGACAGATGCCGTACGACCGTCATCAGCTCGGGAAGCAGCTCCTCGCGCAGCTTTGCCCGGGAGCCGGCCGGGATGTCGGTCCACTGCTCCGGGTCGTGCGCGTACCGCGCGAAGTAGTGCTGCGAGAGCTGCTTGGCACGAAACGGCTTCTCACCGATCGCGGCCACGGCCTCCTTGCGCTCGGCGGGCGACAGATCGGCAAGGTGCCGCGGCGGCTTCTTGGCTCCGCGCGGGGCGACGAAAGTGAGTTCTCCGGGCTTGGGCATGGTGGTACCAGTGTCGCAGATCCACTCGGGTGACCTGGGGCTGCCGGTCGGGGCACCTGTCGCTGGCGGTAGTCGCTGGTCGGCCCCCGGGGGGTCTCGGACGGCCCAGAGACGGCACAGCCAGGCAGGCAGGCTGAGGCGCCTCGTTGTCAGTGCGCCCGGCTATGGTGCGTCCGCCATCAAGGGCAACGCTCCGGGGAGGGGCTTTGGGAGCCAGGACAGGACTGCTGGTGTACGCCGACGGCCACGTGCCGGGCTTGCTGCGACGCGTGGGGGCGGCAGACCGTGATCGGACGGCCACCATGGTGCGGCGGCTGTATCCGGGCGGGGAGATCGAGGAGTGCGAGGGCTCGAATCTCTACGACGGCGTGTACCCGCCGAAAGGAACGGTGTACGCAGCCAGCTGGCCGGGCGCAGAGGTCATAGGTGATCAGAGGGTGATGATCGACGCCCCTTCGCAGCTTCCGGAGCACCTCGTGGCGGCAAGTGCCGGCCGACGGCTCGTCTTGCACGCCATGCACAGTGTCGTCGACTGGCTGGCGTTCGCCGTGTGGGAGGACGGGCGCCTGGTCCGCTCCCTGAGCCTGTCGCCGGACAGCGGCATCATCGAGAACATCGGCGAACCGCTCCCCTTCGAACTGCCCTATTGGGCCGGTGACCGCCCGGCTGAAATCGCCCCGTGGCCCGGCGAGGAGGAAGAGCCGTACTCCCTGCCGTTTCACCCCCTGGAGCTGGGCGAAGACGCACTGCGAGCGCTCTGCGGCTTCATCCAGGAGGGATTTCCCGAGCCGGACGACGTCGACGCAGACAACATCCGACTCCACGGATTCCACGTGCGGGACCCGCGCGAGCCTGACCGAGCAGAGCAGGAGGCGGAGTTGCGCAGAGCCGTGGAAACCATGGATCCGCCGCGCTTGTACACACTGGGCCCCGATGGCTCGCTGATCGAGCGCGACGGCCTCTGACTCCCGGCTTCTTCGTCCCGAAGCAACTTGCTGAGCCTCCCGGGCACTCCGAGCAGCTGGAGCGAGCCGAGGGCATCAGCCAGCGCGTCGCCGTGCCCGTAGGAGCTCCGCAGGAGTGTTGCGCGGGACCTGCGCCGGCTATTGCGGGCCGGCCGTGATGAGTGCGGTTCCAGATCAATCCCCGTACTTCATCATCGGGTGCTGCTTCCCGCTCCGCGCGAACCTGACGACCCGGAGTCGGCGCAGTGACCCACACCCGACCGTCGTTCGCGACTGGACTGTGATCAGCATCACCGCAGCCGCCCTCCTGACCTCTGAACTGAGGCATTTGCGGGGGGCGTTCATCCGGTGTCCCCCGCGGCTTCCCGCCCTGTTTTTCGCATTTCCACTCCGCTGAAAGGTGCCGCCCCCGGACGGCCACGCACCAGCCGGTTCGGTGATCGTCCCACCGATCCCACTGGTGACGCCAAGCACTCCTTCAACGCTGAAGGGCATGGCTGTGAGCCCGCGCTCCGGGCTGCGCACCGACCTGAACGTCATGACCACAAGGGGTGGGGACTTGAACGCCGGCCATCGCAGAGACCGCAGGAAGAGAAGACTGCTCGTCTACGGTGCGGCCGCGGTCGCGGCCGTCGCCACGACCGCGGGAACGCTGGCCCTGGCGGCGCCCGGCCTCCTCGGCTCGAACGGCGCACAGGCCGCTGTCCCGGGAGCCCGACTGCAGAGCGAGTTCGAGCACGCCGCCGCGGAATTCCACGTCCCGCAGAGCGTGCTCATGGCGGTCTCGTACCGGCAGACGCTCTGGGAGGACCACGGCGGGCTGCCCAGCACCACCGGCGCCTACAACGTCATGGGCCTCACGGACGTCGACTCCGAGGACCTCGGGAACGGCCACGGCGGCGACGCCGACGAGCGCGAGCGCCTGCTCGACCACATGAACCTCAGCGGCGACCCGGCCATCGAGAAGCACTTCAACGCCCAGCGGGCGCTCAAGAGCCTGCACGAGAAGCCGGTCGACACCAGTGACCCGCGGCTGCACACCCTGGACAGGGCGGCCGGCCTCATCGACGTCTCGCCGGAGAAGGTGCAGAGCGACACGGGGCAGAGCATCCGGGCGGGCGCCGCACTCCTCGCCCGGTACCAGAAGGACGCCACCGGCTCGCTGTCGGCCGACCCGGGCGCCTGGTACCCGGCCGTCGCCCGCGCCGGCCAGGCCCCGGACCACAAGGGCGCGGAGCTCTTCGCCAAGCGCGTGTACGAGTCGATCAAGACCGGTGAGCAGCGGGTCACCACGGACGGCCAGAACGTCAGCCTGCCGGCCGACCCGTCGGTGCGGCCGAAGATGTCCTCGGACCTCGACCTGGCCGCGGCCACCGCGGCCGCCGCCCCGGCCCCCGACTGCCCGTCCGGACTGAACTGCGACTTCCGCCCCGCCGCGTACAAGCAGAACAGCGCCACCGACAACACCGACTGGGGCAACTACGGCGTCGCGAGCCGCCCCACGACCGGCCACGAGATCCGGTACATCCTGCTGCACGACACCGAGGGCACCTACGACGGTTCGCTGGCGTCCTTCCAGAACTCCAACACCTACGCCAGTGCCCACTACCTGATCCGCGCCTCCGACGGCCTGGTCACCCAGATGGTCGAGAACAAGGACGAGGCGTGGCATGCCGGCAACAAGAGCATGAACATGCACTCGATCGGCATCGAGCACGAGGGCTACGCGATCAAGGACGGCAGCTGGTACACCGAACCGGAGTACGAGTCCTCCGCCGCGCTGGTGAAGTACCTGGCGACCAAGTACGACATCCCGCTGGACCGTGAGCACATCATCGGCCACGACGAGGTGCCGGGCGTCCTGGATGCCAACGTCCGGTCCCAGCACTGGGACCCGGGGCCCTTCTGGGACTGGAACCACTACATGCAGCTGCTGGGCGCTCCGACCGGGGCCGGCGGGTCCGGCGGCGTCTACACGGCCGGACAGCTGATCCGTGTGGTACCGCCGTTCACCACGGCCAACCAGCCCAAGCTCACCGACAACGGCGCGGCGGTCACCCCCCAGCCGGCCAACTTCACCTACCTGTACACGTCGCCGTCCACCGGCTCCGCTCCCCTTACCGACCCGTACCTGGGCAGTGCGAGTGCGACCGAGGGCTGGAACTGGGGCGACAAGGTCGTCGCCGGCGGGGAGTACGTCGTCGCCGGGACGAGCGGGGACTGGACCGCCATCTGGTACGGCGGTCAGAAGGCCTGGTTCTACAACCCGGGCGGCCAGTTCGCCGCCGCCGTCGGCACCCGGAGCGTGATCACGCCCAAGGCGGGCCTCAGCTCGGTCCCGGTGTACGGCCGCACCTACCCCGAGGACGCCGCCTACGCGGGCACCGGGGTGCCGGTCCAGGCCTCGAACACCGCGTCGCTGACCAAGTACGGCTTCCTCGCCGGACAGAAGTACACGCTCGCCGGGTCCTCCGTGACCGGCTCGTACTACAACAGCGGCACCTTCGATGGCTCCGGAACGGGTTCCCGCACGGTGGTCGTGGGGAGCGACACCTTCTACCCGATCCGCTACAACCACCGGATCGCGTGGGTGCGCACGTCCGACGTCGACGTGGTCAACAGCGCCGCGCCCGACCCGGGCACCGACCGCTACAACATCCTCGGCCGGGACTCGTCGGGCACGCTGTGGCAGTACCAGGGCAGCGGCAGCGCCACCGCGCCGTTCCTGACCCGCTACCGGGTCGGTCCCGGCTGGAACACCTACGACACGGTGACGTCGCTGACGGCGCTGCGCGCGGACGGCACCGGTGACATGGTGGCCCGGGACAGGACCGGCGTGCTCTGGTACTACAAGGGCAGTGGCAAGCCGTCCGCCCCCTTCCTCTCGCGCACCAGGATCGGTCCCGGCTGGAACATCTACACGGTCATCACCGGGGCCCGGGACCTCACCGGGGACGGCAGGGCGGACCTGGTCGCCCGCGACACCAGCGGCGTGCTCTGGCTCTACAAGGGCACCGGCAACACCGCCGCGCCCTTCGCGACCCGCACCAGGATCGGCCCCGGCTGGAACATGTACAACGCTCTGGCCGACACCGGCGACCTCACCAAGGACGGCAGGGCGGACCTGGTCGCCCGCGACACCAGCGGCGTGCTCTGGCTCTACAAGGGCACCGGCAACGCCACCGCGCCGTACGCGGCGCGCACCAGGATCGGCCCCGGCTGGAACGTCTACGACGTGCTGCGCGGCCCGAGCGACCTCAACCGCGACGGCCTGCCCGATCTGATCGCCCGTGACAAGGACGGCGTGCTGTGGTTCTACCGCGGCACCGGCACCGCCACGGCCCCGTTCGCGTCGCGGACCAGGATCGGTCCCGGCTGGAACATGTACAGCATGATCGTCTGACGCGGTCGTTCCGAACCGCGCCGCGACACCCGCTGCCTGCGGCGCCGCGTCCGTCCCGCACTCCGGGAGGGCCGCGGCGCCGCGGGCGTTCGCGCAGGCGCAGGTACGCGGGCATGGTCTCGTCCGCCTGCCTCCAGGGCGCTTGCGGCCGGGCCGCGTGACCTCCGAACGCCGGGCGACGAGTCTCCGTGGCGATCCGGGCCCACCCGCACAAGCCGAGGCCCCTTCCCGCGCGCGGGAAGGGGCCTCGGTGAAGGCGGTTCAGGCGGAGCCGACGAAGATCACCAGCAGCAGCCACACCACCGGGGCCGTCGGCAGGAGGGAGTCCAAGCGGTCCATGATGCCGCCGTGGCCCGGGAGCAGGGTGCCCATGTCCTTGATGCCCAGATCGCGTTTGATCATGGACTCGCCGAGGTCGCCGAGGGTGGCGCTGGCGGCGACGGCGAGGCCGAGGACGAGGCCCTGCCACCAGGCGCCGCCGTCGATCAGGAACTGCGTGCACAGCGCCCCCGCCACCATCGCGAAGGCGACCGCGCCGAACAGGCCCTCACGGGTCTTGCCGGGGCTGATGCGCGGTGCGAGTTTGTGCTTGCCGAAGCGCCAGCCGACGGCGTACGCGCCCGTGTCGCTGACCACCGTGAGGATCAGGAAGGTCAGCACGCGGAACGGGCCGTCGTCCGCGGTGAGCATCATCGCCACGAACGTGGCCAGGAACGGCACGTAGAACGCCGCGAAGACACCCGCGGTGACGTCCCTGAGGTAGCCCTCCGGCGGCTGTGTCATCCGCCAGACCAGGACCGCCAGCGCGGTCAGTGCCATCGCCACCCAGGCGCCCTCGGCGTCGCGGACGTATCCGGCGACCACCATCGCGGCACCCCCGACCGCCAGCGGCACCAGCGGAGCCCTGATGCCCTTGCGCTCCTCCAGCCGCTTGGTGAGCTCCCACAGGCCGACCACGACCGCGACCGCGATCACGCCCACGAACACGGCCTTGACGATGAACAGCGAGGCGATGATCACCACGCCGAGCCCGAGGCCGACTCCTATGGCAGCGCCCAGGTCACGGCCCGCGCTCTTCTTCTGCGGGGCGGGCGCCGGCTGCGGGGCGTCGGGCATGGGCTCCGGATTCTGCTGTGCCGTCCCGGGGGCGGGCGGCGTCTGCGGCGTGTCGTGGGGCCGGGGCGGGGCCGCCTGGTACGGCTGCGGGTCGTAGGTCCCCGGCTGCGGGTCATGAGGCTGCCGCGGGTGCGGCTGCGCGTCGTAGGACTGTGGGTACGGCTGTGCGTGCTGCGGCGTGCCGTACTGCTGCGGCTGTGGCCGCGGCGTCTCGTCGCGGAACAAGGGGCCGCCCGTCCGTGCGGCCCCCCGGTCGTCCTCCTGGTTTCCGCCGTGTGCGGGCACTTCGGGCACGATGGGCATGGGGCGAGTCTGCTGGGCGCCCTGCGCACCGTACGCGGGGTCCGCCGGGGCGGCCCCCGGGACGGGTCCCTGGGCGGGTGACCGGTCCGTCGGCCCCCAGTACCCGGCTTGCGGCGGCGCTCCCCAGGAAGAGTCGTTCATCAGACCTCGAGCAGCTCCGACTCCTTGTGCTTGAGGAGCTCGTCCACCTGCGCGACGTACTTCGCGGTGGTGTCGTCGAGCTCCTTCTCCGCACGGCGGCCCTCGTCCTCGCCGACCTCGCCATCCTTGATCAGCTTGTCGATGGCGTCCTTGGCCTTGCGGCGCACGGAGCGGATGGACACCTTGGCGTCCTCGCCCTTGCCCTTGGCGACCTTGATGTACTCGCGGCGGCGCTCCTCGGTGAGCTCGGGGAACACCACCCGGATGATGTTGCCGTCGTTGCTCGGGTTGACGCCCAGGTCGGAGTCCCGGATCGCCTGCTCGATGTTGCGCAGCGCGCTCTTGTCGAACGGGGTCACGACCGCCATCCGCGGCTCCGGCACGGAGAACGAAGCCAGCTGGTTGATCGGCGTCGGCGCACCGTAGTAGTCGGCCACGATCTTGTTGAACATCGCCGGGTGCGCACGGCCGGTGCGGATCGCGGCGAAGTCCTCCTTGGCGACCACGACGGCCTTCTCCATCTTCTCCTCGGCCTCGAGGAGGGTCTCTTCGATCACCACTTGCTCCTGCGTGTCTTGAGTGGAACCGGCTGCGGTTCCTTGTCGGGGCCGGCGGCCGGCTGCGTCGCGTCTTCTTCCTGCACGGTTCCCGACCGGCAGGACATTGTCCATCCCCCGGTCAGGGTCCGTCGGTGTTGCCGGTCAGTCCCGGCTGCCGTGGTCACCCACAAGTGTGCCGATCTTCTCACCCTTGACGGCACGGGCGATATTGCCCTCCGCGAGAAGCTCGAAGACGAGGATCGGGAGCTTGTTGTCACGGCACAGCGTGATCGCCGTGGCGTCGGCGACCTTCAGGTCGCGCGTGATGACCTCGCCGTAGCCGAGGGAGTCGAACTTCACGGCGTCCGGGTTGGTCTTCGGGTCGGAGTCGTACACCCCGTCCACGCCGTTCTTGCCCATGAGCAGCGCCTCGGCGTCGATCTCCAGGGCGCGCTGGGCGGCGGTGGTGTCGGTGGAGAAGTACGGCATGCCCATACCGGCGCCGAAGATGACCACACGGCCCTTCTCCAGGTGGCGCACGGCGCGCAGCGGGATGTACGGCTCGGCGACCTGGCCCATGGTGATGGCGGTCTGGACCCGGCTGTCGATGCCCTCCTTCTCCAGGAAGTCCTGGAGGGCGAGGCAGTTCATCACGGTGCCGAGCATGCCCATGTAGTCCGAGCGGGCGCGGTCCATGCCGCGCTGCTGGAGTTCGGCGCCGCGGAAGAAGTTGCCGCCGCCGATCACGACCGCGATCTGCGCACCGTCCCGTACGACGGCCGCGATCTCGCGGGCGATGGCGTGCACCACGTCCGGGTCGACGCCCAGGCCCCCGCCGCCGGAGAATGCCTCTCCGGACAGCTTCAGCAGAAACCGGCCGGTCACTTTGCCGTCGTCGCTCTTCTGGGCCTTGGTGGTCATGGAGATCCCGCCTCTGTTACGTGGTGCACATGCGAAGAAGGCCATTGCCGGTGGGGCGTGTTTCGCATCCCATGCAGCGGCAATGGCCTCCTCGTCAGATCTGCTGTCGTGTGTCACGCGCGGGTGCGTGGTTGGCACCCGCGGGCGACGTGGACGACTGCTGTCGACCCTATCGGGCCGGGCGTCCGTCGCGGTACGGACTTCGGACTCAGATGCCGACCTTGATGCGCGTGAAGCGCTTCAGGGTGACACCGGCCTCGTCCAGAACCTTCTGGACCGACTTCTTGTTGTCCAGCGCGTAGGGCTGGCCGAGCAGGGTGGCGTCCTTGAAGAAGCCGTTCAGACGACCCTCGACGATCTTGGCGATCGCGGCCTCGGGCTTGCCCTCGGCGCGGGTGGTCTCCTCGGCGATGCGACGCTCGGACTCGACGACGTCGGCCGGGACCTCGTCCTTGGAGAGGTACTTCGGCGCGAAGGCGGCGATGTGCTGGGCGACGCCCTTGGCGACCTCGGCGTTCGGCTTGTCGAGCTCGACGAGGACACCGATCTGCGGAGGCAGGTCGGGCATCGTGCGGTGCATGTAGGCGGTGACGAAGCCGTCCGAGAACTGCGCGAAGCGGTCCAGGACGATCTTCTCGCCCAGGTTGGCGTTGGCCTCGTCCACGAACGCCTGGACCGTCTTGCCGGCCTCGATCTCGGAGGCGAGCAGGGCCTCGAGGTCGGCCGGGGAGGTCTTGGCGACGTGCTCGGCGATGGCCTTGGCGACGGCCTGGAACTTGTCGCCCTTGGCGACGAAGTCCGTCTCGCACTTCAGCTCGACGAGGACACCCGAGGAGTTGTCGTCGGCGATGATCGAGACCACGGCGCCGTTCTCGGCGGAGCGGCCCTCGCGCTTGGCGACGCCCTTCTGGCCCTTGATGCGCAGCGCCTCGACGGCCTTCTCGACGTTGCCCTCGGCCTCGTCCAGCGCCTTCTTGCAGTCCATCATGCCGGCGCCGGTGAGCTCACGGAGCTGCTTGACGTCGGCGGCGGTGTAGTTCGCCATGAGTCTGTGAATCTTTCTCGAAGTCTGGAAGATCGAAGATCAGGGTCCGCGGGGCCCGGGCCCCCTCAGGGAGCCTCTCGCTCGTCGAGCGGGACCCGCTGACACGCCGCTGACCTACGGGTGAACGGCGGGAGCGGACTTCATGCACCGCTCCCGCCGTCAACGCTGACGCTGACGGGTCAGGCCTGCTGCTCGCCCTCGGCGGCCGGGGCCTCGGCAGCCGGGGCCTCAGCAGCCGGAGCCTCAGCAGCCGGAGCCTCAGCAGCCGGAGCCTCAGCAGCCGGAGCCTCTGCAGCGGCGGCCTCGGCCGGCTTCTCGGCCTCGGCGGCCGGAGCCTCTTCAGCCTTCTTCTCACCCTCGAGCAGGTCGCGCTCCCATTCGGCGAGCGGCTCGCCCGCGGCCTTCTCGCCCTTCTCACCGGCGGCCACGCCGGAGCGGGCGATGAGGCCCTCGGCGACGGCGTCGGCGATCACGCGGGTGAGCAGGGTGACGGAGCGGATCGCGTCGTCGTTGCCCGGGATCTTGTAGTCGACCTCGTCGGGGTCGCAGTTGGTGTCGAGGATGGCCACGACCGGGATGTTGAGCTTCCGGGCCTCGCCGACCGCGATGTGCTCCTTCTTGGTGTCCACGATCCAGACGGCGCTGGGCACCTTCTGCATCTCGCGGATACCGCCGAGGGTCTTCTCCAGCTTGGCCTTCTCGCGGGAGAGGACCAGCAGCTCCTTCTTGGTGAGGCCGGAGGCGGCCACGTCCTCGAAGTCGATCTGCTCGAGTTCCTTCAGGCGCTGCAGGCGCTTGTAGACGGTCGAGAAGTTGGTGAGCATGCCGCCCAGCCAGCGCTGGTTGACGTAGGGCATGCCGACGCGGGTGGCCTGCTCGGCGATGGCCTCCTGCGCCTGCTTCTTCGTACCGACGAACATGACCGTGCCGCCGTGGGCGACGGTCTCCTTGACGAACTCGTAGGCGCGGTCGATGTACGACAGCGACTGGAGCAGGTCGATGATGTAGATGCCGTTGCGCTCGGTGAAGATGAAGCGCTTCATCTTCGGGTTCCAACGGCGGGTCTGGTGACCGAAGTGGACGCCGCTCTCCAGCAGCTCCCGCATCGTGACGACGGCCATGGCCGTACTCTCCTTGAGTTTCTCGGTTGTGCCGCGGATGCCGGACGGCTTCCGCGCCTGACGCCCGCGGTGCGCCGTGCCACGAAGGACCGAGGGGCGCTGACACCGGCCGTTGCCGGCCAGAGTGTCGGGGCGTGCGAAGTCGACCCGGTGACCCGGATCGCCATCAGAAGTGTACGGGACCCGGAAGGCGCCGGGTGACGCCGCTGCCCACAACCGGTGAGTTGTCCACAAGTGCCGGGTTGTCCACAGGCGCCGGCGGGGTGCGGCGGGGTGCGGGACCGTGGGGCCATGTGCGCAATGGGCGGGAAACGACGGGTGGTCGTGCGGCTCGGGCTGCCGCTGGGGACGGTGGTGGCCCTGCTCGCGTCGGTGGCGTGGGCGAGCGGGGGCGGTGCTCCGGCTCCGCGGGGGGCTGCTGGGCGGGTGGCAGTGGGGGCTCCCAGGCCGGTGGCGGAGGACGGAGCGGTGCCGACGGTGGGCCGCTTCTGGCCGGTGGGGGTACGTCCGCCGGTGCTGCGCGGCTGGGAGCCGCCGCCGACGGAGTACGGCCCCGGGCACCGGGGCGTGGACCTGGCGGCGCCGCCGGGCGCTCCGGTACGGGCGGTGGCGGCCGGCCGGGTGTCCTTCGCGGGCCCGGTGGCGGGACGGGGTGTGGTGTCCGTCGAGCTGGCGGGTACGGGCACCCCTCCGCTGCGGACGACCTACGAGCCGGTGCGCGCCGCGGTGAGAAAGGGCGACGAAGTGGATGCGGGCGAGGTGCTCGGCACGGTGGAGCAGACGGCACCGGGCGCCGCCTCGCACTGCGCGACGGGGTGCCTGCACTGGGGCCTGCTGAGAGGGGAGGCGTATCTGAACCCCCTCCTGCTCCTCCCGCCCCGGCTACTGAACCCGGCCCCGCCGAGGCTGCTGCCGGTACTGGGCGTGCCGACGCTCCAGGGGGTGTCTCGTCGATCGGGCCGGATCAGGGAGGGGTGGCCGGCGGTGGGGGTGCCCTCCGCGCCGTTCAGCCAGTGGGGGAGCGTCGCCTGGCGGAGGAGGGAGCCGATGCGGAGCATCGGCGACCGACGACAACGCGGTGAGGTGCGGCATCGGGCGGCACAAGTGGGCGCGGCGGCACCCGCACGCGCGGCAAGCCGTCGTCCCCCGCCGGCCACGGACGACCCTCAGCCGCGAACCCCCCGCAACGCCACCCCGACCGCCACCTCCGCCACAACAGCAGGCTCCTCGGCGGCCCCCAGCTCGATCCTCCGCACGGCCGCGTCCACCACCCCTTGCAGCATCATCGCCGCCAGCCGGGGCTGCCCGTGGCGCAGCTCCCCCAGCGCCTCGACGATCATCGCGACGAGTTCGCCGTGCGCGGCGCGGATCTTCTCGCGCGCCCCCGCGTCCAGCTCGCTCGCCGAGATCGCCACCACGGCCCGGTGCCGCCGGTCCCCGACGAGTTCCAGCTGCTTGCGGACGTAAGCCTCGACCTTGGCCTCCGGCCCGTCGGCCGTGGCCATCGCTGCCGAGACCTCCGCGGCCCACACCGGGAAGTCGACCTCGCACAGCTCCTCGACCACGGCGGCCCGCGACCGGAAGTACTCGTAGACCGACGACCGCGCCAGCCCCGTCCGCTCGGCCAGGGCGGGGAAGGTCAGCGCCTCCGTCCCGCCTTCGGACAGCAGGGTCCGCGCCGCGTCCAGCAGGGCGGCTCGCTGCATCGACCGGTGCTCGGCCACGGAGGCCGCTCGAATCCTTGGCACGTCGACCACTGTACGGAGGCGCTACCCGGGTCTGTACGGAGGCGCCACCCGGGTCGGGGCGGCCCGGGTCCCGGCAGGTCATGCCCTGCGGGTCAGGTGCGGCGGATCAGGTCCGGGGGTCAGCGGCCGAAGCTCGCCAGCTTGGCGCGCAGTTGCAGCACCGACTTGGTGTGGATCTGGCTGACCCGGCTCTCGGTCACTCCCAGCACGTTGCCGATCTCGGCGAGTGTGAGGCCCTCGTAGTAGTACAGCGTGACGACGGTCTTCTCCCGCTCGGGCAGGGTGTTGATCGCCCGGGCCAGGAACCGGCGCAGCTCCCGGTCCTCGGCCACCTCCACCGGGTTGTCGGCGGCGGTGTCCTCCAGCGTGTCCATGAGGCTGAGCCGGTCGCCACCCTCTCCGCCCACGTGCAGCAGCTCCTCCAGCGCCACCACGTTGGCCAGCGACAACTGGCTGAAGACGGCGTGGAGTTCGTCGACCGCGATGCCCATCTCGGCGGCCACCTCGCTCTCCGACGGGGTGCGCCGCAGCCGGGCCTCCAGCGTGGCGTACGCCCGCTCGACGTTCCGTGCCTTCTGCCGCACCGAGCGGGGGATCCAGTCCAGTGCGCGCAGTTCGTCGATCATGGCGCCCCGGATCCGGGTGATCGCATAGGTCTCGAACTTGATCTCCCGGTCGATGTCGAACTTCTCGATCGCGTCGATCAGCCCGAAGACCCCGGAGGACACGAAGTCGGCCTGCTCCACATTGGGCGGCAGGCCCACGCTCACCCGGCCCGCCACATACTTCACCAAGGGTGAGTAGTGCAGGATCAGCTGCTCACGCAGCCGGTCGTCCCCCGTCGCCTTGTACGACCGCCACAGCTCGTCGAGCGTCGAGGGAGCGGGCGGCCGCACGCTGCCGCCGTCGCGGGCGGCTGGGGGGATCTCCGCCCGGTCGGAGCCGGAGGTGTGCTGGGGCATTCGTCGCCTTGTGCCGTTCTGCCGTGGGTGCGGCTTCCTGGGTGAGTTGTCGTATGGGTCGGGGATCGGGTTTCTGTATCGGAACCACGTGAGCGTAGCGTGACTGGAGTGTCGCGGTGCGCGAACGACGGGGCCCGGGGCGTGCGCAGATTCGTTCCGCACGGCGCTCCACCAGGTCAGCGGCGTCACCCTGGGTAACCAACAAAACGCCCAACTGCGGTAATTTACGCAGCCGTCGGCGTTCCCCCGGACGGTCGAACACGCTCGGTCAGCACCCCTCCCGGCCTGCCCGGACGGAGATCATCGCCTGGCGTGTCAACTTCCATCCGTCGCCATGTCGTTCGACGTAGCCAAGCGATCGGAGTTCGTACAGTCTCGCGATCGCGTCGTCCGGCGTCGTCCGGGCGCCGCGGGCGATCTCGGCCGCGTCCGCCGCGCCGCGTCCGGGGAGCGCGGCCAGGACCTGTCGGGCCTCCGGTTCCAGCAGGTCGCGCGGGAGAACGGGGCCGCGCCGGTCCGGGGCCAGCTCGCCCATGTCGCCGATCAGCTCGACGACTTCCGCGGCGTCGGTGACCAGCGTCGCCCCGCCGCGCAGCAGTTCGTGGACGCCGGCGGAGAGCGCGCTGGTGGCCGGGCCGGGGACCCCCATGGTGTGGCGGCCGAGCCGTTGTGCGGCCCGGGCGGTGACCAGCGAACCGCTGCGGTAGGCGGCCTCCACCACGACGGTGCCGCGAGTGAGGGCCGCGATGACTCTGTTGCGGACGATGAACCTGCTCGGCGTGGGGTGGTCGCCGGGAGGCAGTTCCCCGACCACGAGTCCTTGCTGGGCGATCCTGCTGATCAGCTCGGTGTGCCCGCGCGGATAGGGCCGGTCGACGCCGCAGGCCAGGACGGCGACGGTGGCACCGCCGCTGCCGAGTGCGCCGCGGTGCGCGGCGCCGTCGACTCCGTAGGCGCCCCCGGACACCACCACCCAGCCGCGTTCGGCGAGCCCGGCGGCGAGGCCGGCGGCCATGTGGGCGCCGTACTCGGTGCAGGCGCGGGCGCCGACCAAGGCGACCGAGCGCAGGGCCCAGATCCGCAGGCCGGCCCGGCCGCGCACCCACAGTCCGGTGGGGCGGGCGTCGCCCAGGTCGTCGAGCTGGGCGGGCCACTCGGTGTCGCCGGGACGCACGAACCGCACCCCCGCGTCCCGCGCGACGGCGAGGTCCCGTTCGGGATCGGCCCGCGCGGCCCGTGCGCACAGGCCGGCCCACCGTTTGTCCGAGACCCCGGCGAGCCGCGGCGCGCCCTCCCGCAACCGCCGCGCCACGGCCACGACCCCCAGCTCCCTCACCCACCGCCCCGCGGTCTCGTCCCCCGGCTCGACGACCCGGCTGAGAAAGACCCGGGCAAGCAGCTCAGGCCCGTCACCGGCGCCACGCCTGCCGTCCGCGTCACGCGCGCCGTCAGGGCCACGCCCGCCATGAGCACCACCCTGGCCATCTGGGCCGCACCCGCCGTCCGCGTCACGCTCGGGGTTCCGCCTGCCTTCATCGCTCCCGCCGGGGCTCCGCTGCGGGCTCATGCGGGTGTCCCGATGGTCATGGGTACGCCGCGGGGGACCCCGGTGCGCAGTTGCAGTGCCAGGGCGACGTCGGAGGCGTCCGGGCGGTCGTGGCCGGCGAGGTCCGCCACCGTCCAGGCGACCCGGAGGACCCGGTCGAGCCCGCGGGCCGTGAGCACACCGCGTTCCAGATTGCGCTCGGCCTCGTCCAGCGCGCCGGCCGCCGCGTGCCAGCGGCTGCGCAGCTCGCGTCCCGGCACCTCGCTGTTGGACCGCCAGGGCGTGCCCGCCAGCCGCGCCGTCGCGCGCTCCCGGGCCGCCCGCACCCGGTCGGCCACGGTCGCCGTGGACTCCCCCCGGGCGTCGCGGGTGAGCTCCGACCGGGTGACCGGATCGACCTCGACCCGCAGGTCCACCCGGTCGAGCAGCGGTCCGGAGAGCCGGGCCTGGTAGCGCCGGATGGCCGAGGGCGGGCACTCGCACAGGCTGTCACGCTGCGAGAACCGGCCGCAGGGGCACGGGTTGGCCGCGAGCACCATCAGGAACCTCGCGGGGAAGCGCACGACCCCGGCGCTGCGGGCGATCACCACGTGCCCGGCCTCCAGGGGCTGGCGCAGGGCGTCGAGGGCGTGGCTGCTGAACTCCGGGGCCTCGTCCAGGAAGAGCACGCCGCGGTGGGCGAGGGAGACGGCGCCGGGTCGGGCGACGCCGGGTCCGCCGCCGACGAGGGCCTGCATCGTCGCGGAGTGGTGCGGGGCGCAGTAGGGGGCGAGGTCGATGAGCGGTTTGCCCGGTGGCAGCAGTCCGGCCACCGAATGGACCGCCGTGACCTCCAGGGACTCCTGCCGGCCGAGCGGGGGCAGGATCCCGGGCAGTCGCTCGGCGAGCATGGTCTTGCCGGCGCCGGGCGGTCCCTCCAGGAACAGGTGGTGCCCGCCGGCCGCGGCGACCTCCACCGCCGTGCGCGCGGAGATCTGGCCGACGACGTCGGAGAGGTCGTGCCCGTGGTCGTGCTGGGCGGCGCCCACGCTGTGCATGCCGGTGGCCGCGCCGGTGCCGGGCACGCGCAGCCCGGCGAGGAGCGGGTCGGGCCGTCCCTGCTCGTCCGGATCCTCCTCGGGCACGGGCTCGTCGGTCAGTACGGCGATCAGCTGGCGCAGGCTGCGGACGCCGAGCACGGAGATCCCGGGCACCAGCGAGGCCTCGGCGGCCGCGCACTCCGGCACGACCACCTGTTCGTACCCGGCGTCCGCGGCGGCCAGCACCGCCGGGAGGATGCCCCGCACGGGCCGCACCCGGCCGTCCAGGCCGAGTTCCCCGATCATCACGACGTCGGCCGGCACCCGGGGGTCGATCCGCTCGGCGGCACCGAGCACCGCGCAGGCCACGGCCAGGTCGAAGCCGCTGCCGGCCTTGGGCACGGAGGCCGGGCTGAGTCCGACGGTGAGCTTCTTCTGCGGCCACTCGGCACCGGAGTTGACCACCGCCGCCCGCACCCGGTCCCGGCTCTCGGTCAGGCTCTTGTCCGGCAGCCCCACCAGGGTGAAGGCGGCGACACCCGGCTCGAGGTCGGCCTGGACCTCGACGACCACGCCCTCGACGCCGACGAGGGCCACGGAGCACGTACGCGCGAATCCCATCAGGCCGCCCCCCGTACGTGCTCGACGCGGGGCGCACCGCGCCGGGGCAGCAGGACGCCGACGAGGTCGATGCGGACGCCGCCCGGGGGTGCTCCTCCGTGGGCCGCGATCCAGCGTTCCGCCAGGGCGCGCAGCCGCCGGCTCTTCTCCGGTGTGATCGCGGCCATCGGATGCTGGAAGGTGCCCGCCCTGCGGGTCTTCACCTCGCAGACGACCAGGACGTCCCCGTCCCGGGCCACGATGTCGATCTCACCGGTCCTGCCGCAGCGCCAGTTGCGCTCCAGGACCGTCATACCGGTTCCGGCGAGTCGGCGGGCGGCGAGGTCCTCGCCGTACCTGCCGAGTCCGTTGCGTGCCTTGCTCATGTCGGCACCACCTCCGGCGCCAACGGTCACGCAACCGGCCCGGCGGAGTGGATCTTGGTGGGCTACTCACCGGTTGTGGACAACTCCGTCACTCACACGGGTGGTCCTCCTCGCCGCGCCCCACCCGCGCCTGACGGCCCTCATCCGCTGGGCAGCTCCAGGTCGCTCTTGTTCAGCTCCTCAATGTTCACGTCCTTGAATGTGAGGACACGTACCTGCTTGACGAACCGGGCCGGCCGGTACATGTCCCACACCCAGGCATCGGCCATCGTCACCTCGAAAAACACCTCACCCTGGACCGAGTGCACCTGCATCTCGTAGTCGTTGGTGAGGTAGAAGCGCCGCTCGGTCTCGATCACGTATTTGAACAGACCGACGACATCGCGGTACTCCCGGTAGAGCTTGAGCTCCATCTCGGTCTCGTACTTCTCGAGGTCCTCGGCGCTCATGGCATGTTCCCCTTCAGCCGTACGGTCCCCCCATTGTGCGCCAGTCCCGCGAGCCCCTAGACGATTTCGGTGTCCAGAGTCACGGGCCCGGCCGGAGGACCTTCGTCGAGCAGTGTGCGCAGCAGCTCGGCGAGTCTGGTCGGATACACCGTCTCACGTGCCCGGGCCAGTTCCTCACACGTCCACCAGCGCGCTCCGGCGACGCTGCGCCGCTCCAGTTCCGTCAGGGCCGTCGCGGCGGTCGCCGTCTGGGTCGTACGGGCCAGGTAGTACCACTCGTCCTGGTCCCAGCGGCGGCCCGCGAACGGGAAGGAGCACCTGCGCCGCCACAGCACCGGCCCGAGCTCGACCTCGGTGATGCCGGTCTCCTCCGCGAGTTCCCGCAAAGCGGCCTCCTCGCGGCTCTCCTCGCCCTCCAGGCCGCCGCCGGGCGTGAACCACCAGTCGTCGGCCGGATCGCCCGGCTCGTGGCCGTGGAGGAGCAGGATGCGGTCCGCGGGGTCGAGCAGGACCACCCGGGCCACCTTGCGCAGCCCGTCGCCGTCCACCCCCTGGGACTCAGCGAGCACCGGCCGGCTCCGTCCGGGCGCGGGAGCGGCCCAGCCGCTTGGCGATCGGACCGTAGGCGCCACCGGCGAGGACCAGGACGGCGCCGGCGACGACCAGCAGGACGATCGTGCGCAGCGGTCCCGGCCGGGAGAGGGCGCCCAGCTGCTCGAAGCCGCTGGGGCGCTGAAGCATGCCCTTCATGGGCCAGACGACGGCGTCGACGCGGGCCGTCACATCGGCGCGGGCCACGGTGCCCTTGGCCGCGTCGTCGAGGTGGGCGGTGGAGTCGAGGGAGCCCTGGCGTTCGTCGCCGAGCAGGAACAGGCGGCCCTCGGGGACCTTCACGGTCGGGATGGTCTTGTCCTCGGCGACGCCGCCCTTCAGGTACGGCTCGTCGATCTGCTTGCCGTTGACGGTCAGCTTGCCCTGCGTGCAGCAGGAGACCGTGTCGCCGCCGACAGCCACCACGCGCTTGACCACGGGCGCGTTCGACACCCAGCTCTTGTCGTAGAA
Organism: Streptomyces sp. MK7; assembly: GCF_032658145.1. Taxonomy (NCBI): domain Bacteria; kingdom Bacillati; phylum Actinomycetota; class Actinomycetes; order Kitasatosporales; family Streptomycetaceae; genus Streptomyces; species Streptomyces sp. MK7. The sequence continues at coordinate 22,606 of NZ_JAVACL010000008.1, read as the reverse complement.
GACGACGACGTCACCGCGGCGGATCTCGTCGCCGTCGACGCGCTGGGCGAGCACCCGGTCGCCCATGGCGATCGTCGGCGTCATGGAACTGGTGGGGACGGTGTACGGCCGGTAGATCACCGCCGCCCACGCGAATCCGCCGAGGAACAGCACCAGACCCAGTGCCACGGCCAGCCCGGACAGCCTCTGTCCCGTCCTGCCGCCCGCCGGGCTCGTGCCTGTGCCGCCGCTGCGCGGGGCCGTACGCGTCGTGCTCTCGCCACCCATGGACCCGCACCCTACCGGGCGGTACCCAGGCGGGGCAGCCCCTGCCGTGCCCGCGGGGAAGAGCTCCACGGCGGCTTCACACGGGGCGGCACGCCACGACCGGCTTCACCGCAACACCTCCGCCCGGGGCGGGGTCCGTACGGGCGGAGCGCCTCCGCCGAAGGGCCCTCAGCGGCTCCCGGCGGCTGTCGTCCTGTCGCCGGTGCCGCTCTCGGCCTTCGCGGTCCGCCTGCGGCGCCACACCACCAGCGGCACGGCCGCGCTGAGCGCCGCGCCGCCCGGAGCCACCGTCAGAGCGCCCGCGGCCGTGGGCTGCTGCTGGCCGAGGCCGGGCTGGTCGAAGGTGTCGGGCACGGGCAGGGTGCCCCAGCGGTTGACCGGCCAGGCCCGCACGATGGCGCGTCCGACGACGTCCTTGACCGGGACCATGCCGTGGTTCCTGTCGGCCTGGTTGTAGCGCGAGTCCCGGGAATTCTGCCGGTGGTCACCCATGACCCAGATGTAGCCGTCGGGCACGGTCACCTTGAACTGGCCGCCCTGGTCGTCCTGGCTGCACGGCGTGTTGCCGGGGTAGACGTACGACGACTCCTCCAGCGCCTTGCCGTTGACGATCACAGGACCGGTGCCGTGGCACTCGATGGTGTCGCCGCCGACGCCGATGACCCGCTTGATCAGGTCCTTCTCCTCCGCGGACGGCATCAGACCGATCCAGCTGAGCACCGTCTGCAGGGCGTTGGGCTTGGCCGTCGGCTCACCGGCCAGCCAGTCGTCCGGGTCGTGGAAGACGACGACCTCGCCGCGGTCGGGCTCGGAGCCGAACCAGGGGGTCAGCTTGTCCACCAGGACCCGGTCGCCGCGCTGCAGGGTGTCCTGCATCGAGTCCGAGGGGATGGAGAACGCCTGTACGAGGAACGTCTTGATCAGCAGCGCGAGCACCAGCGCGATACCGATCAGGATCGGCAGTTCCTTCCAGAAGGAGCGGGGTTTCCTCGCCTCCGAGGTGGTCTCGCCGGTCCCTTGTTCATCGGTCTGGTTGTGCTCGGTCACCGTGCTGTCCTCGGCCGCTTCGCTCTCACTCCCGGAGGCCACGGTGGGGTGCGCGGGGCGGGCCGCCGCATCCACGGGGTGTCCGCGGTGCTCCTCGCCGTCGCTGCCGGACCGTGCGCCAACCGCCACATCCCCCACGCCAACTCCTAACTCCGTGCCGCCGCCCGCGCCATGCCCGGCGCAGGCCCACCACTCCCATAACGAGCGGGAGTTCCGCAGGGGTCGGGAGCTGAACCGATCTGTTGGGATCGTCCAAGGCAACCCTATGCGACAGGCGGGCGGCGGCGGTCGACCCGGCCGCCGCGTCGGACACGGCGGCGAAGGTTTTCGGTTCCTTCAGTGTGCTCCAGTGGCCGAGCGGCCAGCCGATGACCATGGCCCGGCCCACGACGGATTTCTCCGAGACCGTGCCGCCGTACGGCGTGTTGCGGTGCGCGCGCGAGTCGGCGGAGTTGCCCCGGTGGTCGCCCATCACCCACAGCCGTCCCGGCGGAACCGTGATGTCGAAGGGCTGCTCGGAGGGTGTGTCACCCGGGTAGATGTAGTCCCCCTCGTTCAGGGGAACGCCGTTCACGGTGACCCGCCCCTGCGCGTCGCAGCACTTGACGTGGTCACCGCCGACGCCGATGACCCGCTTGATGAGGTCCTTCTCGTTGTCGGAGGGCAGCAGGCCGATGAAGGTCAGGCCCTCCTTGACCTGCTTGACCCCGACCGGGTCGTTCTTCTTCGTGGTCTGCTCGCCCGCCAGCCAGCCGCCCGGGTCGTGGAAGACGACCACGTCCCCACGCTGCGGCTTGGAGCCGAACCACGGGGTGAGCTTGTCGACCAGCACCCGGTCGCCGATGCGGATCGTCTGCTCCATGGAGCCCGACGGAATCACGAAGGCCTGCACGAGGAAGGTCTTCAGGACCAGGGCTATGAGCACGGCGACGCCGACGAGGAGAGGGATCTCCCGGACGGCGGAGCGCCTGCGCTTGCGCTTGACCTTGCGCTGCAGCTTGCGCCGCTCCGCGCGGGTGCGGCCGCCGGCCGAGCCGCCGGCGCGCCGGGCCCCGGTGGGCAGCAGCTCGTCGGCGGCGCTGACCGGCGCGCCACGTGGTTTGCCGCGGTTACCCATGGCCGCCGTCCGCGTGGTCGGCGGCCGGCACGCGTGCGTAGGCACCGGGGCGGGTGAGGTGGGTCCAGTGGCCGTAGGGCCAGACGATCCAGTCGGCCCGGCCGACGACGTCACCGACGGGGATCATGCCGCCGCCCGGGGAGCCCAGATGGTCGCGGGAGTCGCTGGAGTCACTGCGGTGGTCACCGAGGACGAACAGGGTGCCGTCGGGCACGGCGACGTCGAAGGGCACCGTGGAGGGGCGGTCGCCGGGGTACAGGAAGGTCGACTCGTCGACCGGCCGGCCGTTCACCTCGATCCTGCCCTCCTTGTCACAGCAGACCACATGGTCACCCCCCACACCCACAACGCGTTTGATGTAGTCGGCGTGCCCGAAGTAGCCGGTGCCGTCGAACACGACGACATCGCCGCGCCGCGGCGCGGCTCCGAAACGGTACGCCAACTTGTTTACGAGAACGCGGTCCCCGATCCTCAATCCCCGCTCCATGGATCCGCTCGGGATCTGGAACGGTTGCAGCACGAACGTGTTGAGGAGCAGCACGAGGACCAGGCACATCAGTACGGCCAGGGTGATCCGCCCACCGGGCAGCCAGTCGGTGATCTCTGCCACCAACGACGAACGCGACCGGTCCTCCGGCTCCCGCGCACCGGGAGCCTGGTCGGCTCCGGTGTCGGAGGGGCGGGAGGAGCGGTCGCGCTCCGTCGGCTGTGCTTCGGTGTCCATCGGGGCGGAATGCTATCCCGCCCCGCTGAGAACCCGCGCCGGACCCGTGGTGCGGTCCGGTGCGCGAAAAGCGCTCAGCTCTCGCGCTTCTCCTTGATCTTCGCGGCCTTGCCGCGCAGCTCACGGAGGTAGTACAGCTTGGCGCGGCGCACGTCACCCCTGGTGACGAGCTCGATCTTCTCCACGATCGGGGTGTGCACCGGGAAGGTGCGCTCGACGCCGACGGAGAAGGAGACCTTGCGGACCGTGAAGGTCTCGCGCACGCCGGAACCCTGACGGCGGATCACCACGCCCTTGAACTGCTGCACACGGGAGCGGTTGCCCTCGATGACGCGCACGTGGACGTTGACGGTGTCACCCGGGCGGAAGGCCGGGACGTCGCTGCGCAGCGACGCGGCGTCGACGGAGTCGAGCAGGTGAGACATTTCGTCTGCTTTCTTCGCCGATGCCACAGGTCATCAGCGGAAACTAGGGGGTTTTCCGAAAAGGACAGCCGTGCGGTCGGGGCGGGCGTCGTGTCCCCCTGTGGCAGGGGCGCACGCCGGACGGCGCACAGCAGCGGCCTATTCTTCCACGTCGTCGGTCCTGCGCCAAAATCGGCCGTACGGCTCGCCCGCGGGGTCAGGCGTCCAGCCCAGGATGGACAGCATCTCGCGGTCCTTCTTGTCGAAGGCTTTGGGGTCACAGCGTTCGATCAGGTCGGGCCGGTTGGCCGTGGTGCGCCGCAGGGCCTCGTCGCGGCGCCAGCGGGCGATCTTCCCGTGGTGGCCGCTGAGCAGCACCTCGGGGATGCCGCGCTCGCGCCACCGGGGCGGCTTGGTGTAGACGGGGCCCTCCAGCAGGCTCGCCATGGCGCCGGGGGCGAAGGAGTCGTCCCGGTGGGACTCGGCGTTGCCGAGGACACCGGGCAGCAGCCGGGCCACGGCCTCCGTGACGACCAGGACGGCCGCCTCTCCGCCGGCGAGCACGTAGTCGCCGATGGACACCTCGTAGACGGGCACGCGGGTCGCGTACTCGTCCACGACCCGGCGGTCGATGCCCTCGTAGCGGGCCGGGGTGAAGATCAGCCAGGGGCGTTCGGAGAGCTCGACGGCGAGTTCCTGGGTGAAGGGGCGTCCGCTGGGGGTCGGGACGATCAGCGCGGGCGCGTGGGAGCCGGTCTCGTAGCCGTCGGCGAGGACGGAGTCCAGGGCGTCGCCCCAGGGCCCGGTCATCATCACCATGCCGGGACCGCCGCCGTACGGCGTGTCGTCGACCGTGTTGTGGCGGTCGTGCGTCCAGGAGCGCAGATCGTGCACGTGCACGTTCAACTGCCCACGCGCGCGTGCCTTGCCGACGAGGGAGACGTTCAGCGGCTCCAGGTACTCGGGGAAGATCGTGACGACGTCGAGGCGCATCAGGACTCGTCTCCGGAGTCCTCGGAGTCCTCGGCGGTCTGGGGGGCCTCTGAGCCCTTGGCGGCCTCGGAGGCCCGCCAGGAGGCGGCGTCCCGTGAGGAAGCGATCTCGGCGCGGTCGTCGATCAGACCCGGCGGCGGTGCGATGACGGCCCGCTGCTCCTCCAGGTCGATCCCGGTGACGATCTCCGCGACGAACGGGATCATCACCTCGGTGCCGTCCGGACGCTCGACGATGAACAGGTCCTGGGAGGGCAGGTGCGAGATCTCGCTGATCCGGCCGACCGTCTCCCCGTCCTCGGTGACCACGTCGAGGTCGATCAGCTGATGGTCGTAGTACTCGTCCTCCTCCTCGGGCAGCTCGTCCGGGTCCACCTCGGCGATGAGCAGGGTGTTGCGGAGGGCTTCGGCGGCGCTGCGGTCGCTGACGCCCTCGAAGCGCAGCAGGAGACGGCCGCTGTGGACGCGCCCGGTCTCGATGGTGAGCGGTCCCGCGGAGGCGGGCTCGGTGGCGAGTACGGCGCCGGGCGCGAGCCGGAGTTCCGGCTCGTCGGTGCGGACCTCCACGGTGACCTCGCCCTTGATGCCATGGGCACGGCCGATCCGTGCGACTACCAGCTGCACGTGTCCAAATCTCCTGTCATACGACTGCGGGCCGGGGACGGCCCAGTGGCCCTCCCCGGCCCGAGCCGGTTGCGATGCGTCAGCGGACGTGGTCCACGTCGACGAGGTCGACACGGACGCCACGACCGCCGATGGCACCCACGACGGTGCGCAGGGCGCGTGCGGTGCGGCCGTTGCGACCGATCACCTTGCCGAGGTCGTCGGGGTGGACCCGGACCTCCAGCACGCGTCCGCGGCGCAGGTTGCGCGAGGCGACCTGCACATCGTCAGGGTTGTCGACGATGCCCTTCACGAGGTGCTCAAGCGCCTCTTCGAGCATGCTGCTCAGGCCTCGGTCGACTCGGACTCGGCGGCCGCCTCGTCCTTCTTCTCAGCCTTCTTCTTCTGGGTGATCGCCTCACCCTTGCCCTCGTCCTCGCCACCAAGGGCCTCGAACGACGGACGCGTGGCCTTCTCCTGCGGCTGCAGCAGCGGCGCAGGGGCGGGCTCGCCCTTGAACTTCTGCCAGTCGCCGGTCTTCTTCAGGATGGCGAGCACGGGCTCGGTGGGCTGGGCGCCGACGGAGAGCCAGTACGCCACACGCTCGGCGTTGACCTCGATGCGCGAGGGGTTCTGCACCGGGTGGTATAGACCGATCTCCTCGATGGCCCGGCCGTCACGGCGGGTACGGGAGTCGGCGACGACGATGCGGTAGTGAGGCGAACGGATCTTGCCCAGACGCTTCAGCTTGATCTTGACTGCCACGGGAGTGGGTTCTCCTGGATTTGACGTGGTTGGGCACGGCGGAGACGCCGCGTGGGGTTGCGGTACCCGAGTGCCCGATGGACGCGTCAGCCGGAGGAGAGAGGGGTCCTGTGCGGCTGTCGAGTACAGCTAGTCATTGTGCCATACGCCGCGGGTCGCCTCTGGCACGGGGTGGACCTGCCACGCGCGGGCACACCTGACCGGCACCCGGCGTTCCGGGTGCTCGAGGCGCGGCTCCGGGGTACGGCTGCCACGAGCAGCCGTACCTCAGCTCGCCGCGGCGCCCACGATCTCCGGGATCCTGAACGGCTTGCCGCAGCCACCGCACATGATCGGGGCCTGGGCCAGGACCGAGGGGACGACCCGGACGTTGCGGCCGCAGTCACAGACCGCCTTGACCCGTACCCCGCCACCGGAGGAGCCGTGCCGGGCCGCCGGGCCGCGGAAGGTGCGGCTGGTGTCGGCGGACGTGGCGGCCGTGTGCGCCTTCAGCGCGCGCTGGAGGCGCTCGATCGTCGGCCGGTAGCGCCGCTTCGCCTCGGGGCTGAGCGTGACCAGCGAGAAGCCGCTGCTCGGGTGCGGCTCCTCCGGGTGGTCCAGGCCCAGCTCCTCGGCGATGGCGAGGAACCGGCGGTTGTGGTAGCGGCCGGCGCGCGAGGTGTCGCGCACTCCGCGCGCGGCGGCGATGCCGTGGACTGCCTCATGGAGCAGTCGCTCGAAGGAGAGTTCGTGTCCGCATGCGGACGACGACTCCCCGATCAGGGACTCCGGCGCGGCGAGATCCGGCAGCTCGGGGTGGTACCGCTGAATGTCGGCCCACGCCTGCGCCAGTTCCGCGGCGAGAACAGGTGGTGTCTGTGTCGTGCTCACGTAATGAGAACGAGCGTGGGGCCCACTGTGTTCCTATTCCGGGGCATCCCAAATAATTTGCACGTACCCGTCAGTTGCCGCTGATGCGTCCTGACGAGGGCGGGTGCGCTGAACTGCGGAGAAGCCTCACAGCTCGTATCAAGGTGGTGCGTAGTCCCGCGTACGCACCCGCGCGTAGGACCGGCTCGCACACCGGTGCGCATGTCCTCGGACGATGTGCAAGAGGCGTTTCGGCCGCTTCCGAAGCGGAAGCCTGTACCTGGGTCAGCGTGCGCGACGACCGTGACGTTACCGGGCGCGTCCCCGGCGTCCCGCACCGGCCCGCTCCGGGGGGCGACCGTACGGCGCGGCGAGGCCCGGGTTACCGGACTGTGAAATCTCGCGCCAGGTGCCCGGAAGGCACCAACCATGGCCTCACGACCCCTGGACGCCGTGCGGAGCGGGGAGTTACCTGGCATACGGGAAGTGCGGCGCACGGGGGCGACGGAATCGGGCAGCGGCAACCTCTCGGCGGATTGGGGCGCTTATCCATGACACCTACGCTCGTGCGGCAGCATGCGGAACTCGCCGGGCCGGCGCCCCGGGTGGATCTGCGGGCCCGCGCGCGTGACTGGGCCGAGATCCAGGAGCGGATGCTGGTGCCGCTCTACGAGGCCGTCCACGAGCGACTGGAGGTGGGCCGCGGCAGCAGGGTGCTCGCCCTCGGCTGCGGCTCCGGGCTCGCCCTGCTCATGGCCGCCTCCAGAGGAGCGGCGGTCACCGGCGTCGACCCCTCCTCACCCGAACGGCTCGCTCTCGCACGGCAGCGGCTGCAGCCGGAGGCATGGGGCACGCGCGCGCGTGCGGACGCCCGCGTCCTCGACGGACCGGTCGACGACCTCACGGACACCTCCGGCACGGTCACGCCCGCGTACACCCTGGTGACCGCCTTCGAGCCCATCGGGTGCCTCGCGGGCGACTCGGCCGCTCTCGCCGGGCAGCTCATCGCGGCCGCGCCGCTCGCCGAACGCGGGGCGCCGGTGGTGCTGGCGGGCTGGGGACCGCCCGAGCGGTGCGCCACATCCTCGGTGGTGCGCGCGGTGGTCCGCCCGGCCGATCCTCCGGCCGCGCTGCGCGACGGCTTGGAGGAGGTGGCCCGCAGCGCCGGTCTGCGCCCGGACGGCTCCGGCCGGGTGGCCTGCCCCTTCGGATACGCCGGCCTGGACAGCGCGGTCCGCGGCATGCTCTCCACGGGGCTGTTCGACACGGCGATCGCGGCGAGTGACGAGAACCAGGTCGGCAAGGAGCTGACGGAGGCCCTGCACACCCACCAGCGGCCCGACGGCACCGTGTGGATGCCGAACGTGTTCCGCTACCTGATCGCGCGGACCGCCTAGCCGCCTGTCAGGGGGTGTGCCCAGGGGGCTGTCCCGGGTCCGCCGCGGCCGGCTCCGGGTCCTTCTTCAGGCGCGGTATGCCGGCGACCCGGTAGGCGTCGGCCTCCTCCAGCGTCTCGTTCTCCAGCAGGGCCGCGGCCAGCGCGTCCAGCTGCCCGCGGTGGTCGCCCAGCTTGCGGCACGCCTCCTCGTAGCACTCGTCGACGATGCGCCGCATCTCGGTGTCGATGGTGTCGAGGGTCTGCGGCGCGGCGGCCAGCCCGTAGGCCTGCTGGGCGTCGCTGGGCAGGGCCGACAGGCGGCCCAGGTGCTCGCTCATGCCCCAGCGGGCCACCATCCCGCGCGCGATGTTGGTGACCTGTTCCAGGTCGTTCTCCGAGCCGGTCGTGATCACCCTGTAGACCACGTGCTCCGCGGCCATGCCGCCGAGCGCGCCGATGATCCGGCCGCGCAGGTACTCCTCGGTGTACGCGTACTTGTCGGACTCCGGCGTCGACAGGGTCACCCCGAGCGCCCTTCCGCGCGGCACGATGGTGATCTTGCGGACCGGGTCGGCGCCGGGCTGGAGCATGCCCAGCAAAGCGTGCCCGCTCTCGTGGTAGGCGGTGCGCCGGCGCTCCTCCTCGGGCATCACCAGGGCGCGTTCCGCGCCGAGCTGCACCTTCTCCAGGGCCTCGGAGAAGTCGGCCCGGGTGACCGCCCGCTGCCGCCGCTTGACCGCGAGCAGGGCGGCCTCGTTGGCCAGGTTGGCCAGTTCGGCACCGGTCATGCCCGGGGTCGTACGGGCCACCCGGGCGAGGTCGACGTCCGGGGCGAGCGGGATGTCCCGGGTGTGGATCCGCAGGATCGCCTCGCGGCCGCCCCGGTCCGGCTGCGCGACCGTGACCAGCCGGTCGAAGCGGCCCGGGCGGGTCAGGGCCGGGTCCAGGACGTCGGCGCGGTTGGTCGCGGCCAGCACGATCACGCCCTCGGAGCCGGAGAAGCCGTCCATCTCGGTCAGGATCTGGTTCAGCGTCTGCTCGCGCTCGTCGTGGCCGCCCATCGACGCGCCGCCGCCCCGCATCCGGCCGATGGTGTCGATCTCGTCGATGAAGATGATCGACGGGGCTACCTTGCGGGCCTCCGCGAACAACTCGCGCACCCGGGAGGCGCCGACGCCGACGATCATCTCGATGAACTCGGACGCGGACGCCGAGAAGAACGGCACCCCCGCCTCACCGGCCACCGCCCGCGCGAGCAGCGTCTTGCCGGTGCCGGGCGGGCCCGTGAGCAGCACACCGCGCGGCATCTTGGCGCCCATGCGGCGGTAGTCGTCCGGATACTTCAGGAAGTCGACGACGTCGTCCAGCTCGCCCTTGACCTCGTCGATTCCGGCCACGTCGGCGAAGGTCGTGCGCTGGGTGCCCGGCCGCAGCTCCACCGGCCGGGGCGGTGTCCTGCGGCCGAACAGGCCGCCGGCTCCGCCCAGCCCCGCTCCGATCCGCCGTGCGAAGAAGATCCACAGCACCGCCAGGACCGCGATCGGCGCCAGCGACAGCAGCAGGTTGGAGACGAAGCCGCGCTCCTGCACCACCGGCTGCGCGGTCACCGTCACATGGTTCCTGCTCAGGCTCTGCCAGAGGTTGTCTCCGGCGAACGCCGGCCGCTGGGTCTTGAACTTGGTGTAGGTGCCGCCGCCGCTGGGCTTGGCGCGGGCGCTCTTCAGCTGCCCCTGGATGGCGTCGCCCTTGGAGTAGATCGTGCTGACGTTGCCGGCGTCGACCTGTCGGCTGAACTCCGTGTACGAGATCGTCGGCTCGTTGCCCGTGTTGTAGTAGCTCAGCCCGCCGTAGGCCACCAGGAAGACGATCACCGCGGTGACGAGGAGCCCCCACCATCTGCCGCGCGGCTTCCGTCCGCCGGGCCGCCTCGGCGGCTCCTCCGGGGTGCCTTCGGTGCGCCACGGCTGGTCGGGTGCCTTGCGTGGTGGCGCGGCATTGCTCATATCTGGACGTTACGGCAGATGCCGGGCCCTGGCATGCGCTGAGGGCCCCCCCCCATGTGGGGGACGCCCTCGACGTCGTACGGCCGGACGCGCCGTACGGCCGGGCGCGCTTCCGGCCGGGCGCGTCAGCCCATGAACTTCTTGAACTCGTCCGGGAGCTCGAAGTTCTGGCCCTCCTGCTGCGGCAGCCCGAGCGCGTTGCCGCTCTGGGCCGCGGCGGCGCGGCGCGCGGCCTCCTCCTGCTCCTGCTGCTTGCGCTTCATCGGGTTGCCCGAGCGCTGCTTGCCCTTGGCCTTCTTCTGCTGCTTCTTCTGTCGGCCGGGGCCGCCGCCCATGCCCGGGATGCCCGGCATGCCGGGCATCCCGCCGCCCTGGGCCATGCGGGACATCATCTTGCGGGCCTCGAAGAACCGCTCGACGAGGTTCTTCACCGCGCTGACCTCGACACCGGAGCCCCTGGCGATACGGGCGCGACGGGAGCCGTTGATGATCGTCGGGTCCTGGCGCTCGCCCGGGGTCATGGACTTGATGATCGCGGCGGTGCGGTCGACGTCGCGCTCGTCGATGTTGTTGATCTGGTCCTTGATCTGCCCCATGCCCGGCAGCATGCCGAGGAGCTTGGAGATGGACCCCATCTTCCTGACCTGCTCCATCTGGGACAGGAAGTCGTCCAGGGTGAAGTCCTGGCCCTTCTTCGACGCCAGCTTGGAGGCCATCTTCTCGGCCTCTTCCTGGCTGAACGTCTTCTCCGCCTGCTCGATCAGGGTGAGCAGGTCACCCATGTCGAGGATGCGGGAGGCCATCCGGTCCGGGTGGAAGGCGTCGAAGTCGTCGAGCTTCTCACCGTTGGACGCGAACATGATCGGCTTGCCGGTGATCTGCCGGATCGACAGGGCCGCACCACCGCGGGCGTCACCGTCGAGCTTGGAGAGCACCACACCGTCGAAGCCGACGCCGTCGCGGAAGGCCTCCGCGGTGTTCACGGCGTCCTGACCGATCATCGCGTCGACGACGAAGAGGATCTCGTCGGGGCCGACCGCGTCCCGGATGTCCGCGGCCTGCTGCATCATCTCGGTGTCGATGCCGAGGCGGCCGGCGGTGTCCACGATCACGATGTCGTGGACCTTGGTCCGCGCGAAGTCGATGGAGTCCTTGGCGACCTTGACCGGGTCACCGACGCCGTTGCCCGGCTCGGGCGCGTAGACGGCGACGCCGGCGCGCTCGGCGACGACGCTGAGCTGGTTCACGGCGTTGGGGCGCTGAAGGTCACAGGCGACCAGCAGCGGGGAGTGGCCCTGCTCCTTGAGCCACTTGCCGAGCTTGCCCGCGAGGGTGGTCTTACCGGCACCCTGCAGACCGGCCAGCATGATCACGGTCGGCGGCTGCTTGGCGAAGCGCAGGCGGCGGGTCTCGCCGCCGAGGACGGTGACCAGCTCGTCGTTGACGATCTTGAGGACCTGCTGGGCCGGGTTCAGCGCCCTGGAGACCTCGGCCCCGAGGGCGCGCTCCTTGACGTTCTTGATGAACGTACGGACGACGGGCAGCGCCACGTCGGCTTCCAGGAGGGCGATGCGGATTTCGCGCGCCGTGGCGTCGATGTCCGCCTCGGAGAGCCGCCCCTTGCCACGCAGGTTCTTGAAAGTCGCTGAGAGGCGGTCGGAGAGAGTATCGAACACAGCGGCGTCGGTCCTCGGAGTAGGAGTCGTCTAGGGCTGCCCTCCAGGGTATCCGGCCCTGCAAGCGATTCGTCCCCACCCGCTGAAGACAGCGAGCAGGGACACACCCCGCCCGGCGCGGACCGCGAGGTCACGCCCGCAGCGCCTCCTCCAGCCGCCGTGCCACGGACGCGGCCTCCTCCTCGGGCAGCGGGTCGCCCGCGGGGCCGGTGACGTAGAACGCGTCGACGGCGTTCGCGCCCAGCGTGCTCACGTGCGCGCTGCGCACCCGTACCTTCGCGTCCTCCAGGGCCCGCCCGATGCGGAACAGCAGTCCCGGCGCGTCCTGGGCGCGGACCTCGATCACGGTGGCGTGCCGGGAGGCGGCCGGGGCGACCGTCACGCGCGGCGGGGGCGCCACCACGCCCCGGCGGCGCGGGTAGGCGGCGTCCCGTTCGGCGAGCCGGCCCGCGATGTCCAGGGAGCCGTCCAGGGCCCGGACGAGGTCGGCGCGGAGCCGGGCGGCCTGCGGCAGCGAGCCGTACTCGGCGGCGACCCGCCAGTTCAGCAGCAGCACGCTGCCGTCGTCGACGCCGTCGGGCAGCTCAAGGGCGCGCAGCTCGGCCGTGCGGACCGTCAGCCGGTGCACGGCCAGCAGCCCGGCGACCGACGGCAGGACGCCCGGCTGGTCGGGGACGGCGATCAGCAGTTCGACGCCGAGGGGTTCGGATTCCCCGGAGGGCTCCCCGAGGGGCGCCTCGGGCTGCGGGCGCAGTGCCAGGACCGGGCCGCCGGTGCGCCAGGCCTCCACGGCGAGCCGCTCGTGCTCGGCGGTGGGCGCGGCGACGGTCTCGGGGTCGTCGGGTACGTCCCCGGCGAGGACCGCGGAGACCCGCCGGACCAGTTCGGCGACGAGGGATCCCCGCCAGGACGACCAGGCGGCCGGGCCGGTGGCCAGCGCGTCCGCCTCGGTCAGGGCGTGGAGCAGTTCCAGCGTGCTCTGGGTGCCGACGGCGTCGGCGACCGCGCGGACGGTGGCGGGGTCGTCCAGGTCCCGCCGGGTGGCGGTATCGACGAGCAGCAGGTGGTGGCGTACGAGGCCGGCGAGGACGGCCGCGTCGGCGCGGTCGAAGCCGATCCGTCCGGCCACGTCCCGGGCGATGGTCTCCCCGGTCTCGGAGTGGTCGCCGGGCCAGCCCTTGCCGATGTCGTGCAGCAGCGCGGCGACCAGGAGGAGGTCGGGGCGGCCGACCCGGCGGGTGAGCGCGGAGGCGCGCACGGCCGTCTCGATCAGATGGCGGTCGACGGTCCAGACGTGGACGGCGTTGCGCTGCGGGCGGCAGCGCACCCGCTCCCAGTCGGGCAGCAGCCGGCTGATCAGGCCCTCGGCCTCCAGCGCCTCCCAGACGTCGACCGTGGGACGGCCGGAGCCGAGCAGGGTGACCAGCTGTTCGCGGGCCTCGGCGGGCCAGGGCGTGGGCAGGGGGCGTGCGGTGGCGGCCAGGCGGCGTACGGCGTGCAGGGAGAGCGGCAGGCCGGCCTGCGCGGCGGCGGCCGCGGCGCGCAAGGGGAGCACGGGGTCGCGTTCAGGGCGCGCGGTACGGGCGAGCACCACCTCGCCGTCCTGCTCCACCACCCCTTCGGCGAGCGGGGACCTGTCCGCCGGTTTCCCGCCGCCCAGCATGGCGCGCAGCCTCGGCCGCACGGCCCGTGACCTGAGCACGCGCCCCACTTCGCGCCAGGTGACGTCGCTGGCGTACGAGATGACGCGCGCCGCCTCGTACACCTGGCGCAGCAGGGCGTCGGCGTCGAGCAGGTCCAGCGCCGCGGCGACCTGGTCCTGTTCCTGGAGGGCGAGCCGGTCGGTGGCGCGGCCGGTGGTCAGATGCAGGGCGTCCCGTACGTCGAGCAGCCGGCGGCGGGCGTCGGCGAGGCCTTCGCGCGGGGCGTCGGCCAGCCAGGAGGCGGCCACGGCACGCAGGGCGGTGGCGTCCCTGAGGCCGCCGCGCGCCTCCTTCAGGTCCGGCTCCAGCAGGTAGCGCAGCTCCCCCTGGCGTGCGGCACGTTCGGCGCACAGCTCCCTCAGCTCGGGGAGGCGTCTGGCCGCCTGGTTGCGCCAGTCGGCGAGGACGGTCGTCCGCAGCTGGGCGGTCAGGGTCGCGTCGCCCGCGAGGTGGCGGGCGTCCAGCAGGCCGAGCTGCACCTTGAGGTCGTCCCCGGCGGTCCTGCGGGCCTCGGCCGGGGTGCGGACCGAGTGGTCGAGGGCGAGACCGAGGTCCCACACCGGATACCAGAGGCGGTCGGCGAGGGCGGCGATCGTGCCGCGATCGCCGCCGTCGTGCAGCAGGAGCAGGTCGAGGTCGCTGCGCGGGGAGAGCTCGCCGCGTCCGTAGCCGCCGACGGCGACCAGGGAGACGCCCCGCGGCGGCCGTCCGGCGCCCGTCTCGGCCGCGACCGCGTCGAACAGGCCGGCGAGCCAGTCGTCGGTCAGTCCGGCGAGGGCGGCACGGCGCGGCGGCCCGGACCGCGCCCCCTCGCTGAGGAGGCGCAGCCGGGCCGCCGCGTAGCCGCCGGTTCCCGAGTTCTCCGCTTCGTCCCGCACATCCGTACCCGTCACCCGGCGACTCCTGTTCTCGTGCTCAGAGCGCGTCTGTCGTGCCGTTCAGAGCGCGTCCGGGCCGCGCTCGCCGGTCCGCACCCGGACGGCCGTGTCGACCGGCAGGCACCAGACCTTGCCGTCACCGATCTTGCCCGTGCGGGCCGCCTTGACCACGACCTCGATGAGCTGTTCGGCGTCGTCGTCCTCGGCCAGGACCTCGATACGGATCTTGGGCACCAGGTCGACCGTGTACTCCGCGCCGCGGTAGACCTCGGTGTGACCACGCTGCCGGCCGTATCCACTGGCCTCGGTGACCGTGAGGCCGTGGACGCCGAAGGCCTGCAGGGCCTCCTTGATCTCGTCGAGCCGGTGGGGCTTCACGACGGCGGTGATGAGCTTCATGCGTCCACCTTCTTGCTCTGCGCGCTCTGGATGCTCTGCGGGGCGGCACCGGCGGTCAGGGCGCCGGCGACTCCGCCGCCCGCGCCGCTGAAGTCGTATGCGGTCTCGGCGTGCTGGGCCTGGTCGATGCCGGAGATCTCCTCGTCCTCGGTGACCCGCATCCCGATGGTCTTGTCGATCAGGAAGGCCAGCACGGCGGAGGCGACCAGGGAGTAGGCGAGGACGGCGAAGACTCCGGCGCACTGCTTCCAGAACTGGTCCAGGCCCCCACCGTAGAACAGGCCCTTGACGTCGGACTGGCCCTTGCCGCTGGCGAAGAAGCCGATCAGCAGGGAGCCGACGACACCGCCGACCATGTGGACGCCGACCACGTCGAGGGAGTCGTCGTAGCCGAACCGGTACTTCAGGCCGACCGCCATGGCGCACAGGACACCGGCGATGGCGCCGACGGCGATCGCGCCGAGCGGGGAGACGGCACCGCCGGACGGGGTGATCGCGACCAGGCCGGCGACGGCGCCGGAGGCGGCACCGAGCGTGGTGCAGGCGCCGTGGCGGACCTTCTCGTAGCCGAGCCAGGCCAGCATGGCGGCGGCGGTGGCGATCTGGGTGTTGACGAACATCAGCGGGCCGACGCCGTCGTCGTTGCCGAGCCAGGAGCCGGCGTTGAAGCCGAACCAGCCGAACCACAGCAGGCCCGCGCCGAGCATGACCAGCGGAAGGCTGTGCGGGCGCATGGGGTCCTTCTTGAAGCCGACCCGCTTGCCGATGACGAGGATCACGCCGAGCGCGGCCGCACCGGCGTTGATGTGCACGGCCGTACCGCCGGCGAAGTCGATGACGCCGAGGTCGAAGGCCCAGCCGCCGGTGCCCCAGACCCAGTGGGCGACCGGGAAGTACACGATCGTCACCCACAGCACCACGAACAGCGACCAGGCGGTGAACTTCACCCGGTCGGCCAGGGCGCCGCTGATCAGGGCCGGAGTGATGATCGCGAACATCAGCTGGAACACGGCGAAGACGAACACCGGGATGGTGTAGCCGGGCCACAGGTCCGCCTTGCCGATCCCGCCGAAACCGACGAAGTCGGAGGTCCAGCCGACGAGCGAGCCGTGGTCGGTGCCGAAGGCCATCGAGAAGCCGTAGAGCACCCAGAGAATGGTGACGATCCCGAGGCTGATGAAGCTCATCATCAGCATGTTCAGCGTGCTCTTGACGCGGACCATGCCTCCGTAGAAGAAGGCCAGGCCCGGGGTCATCAGCATGACCAGGGCGGAACAGATCAGCATGAAGCCTGTGTTGGCGGACGACAGCTTGGGTGCGTCCGCCGCAAGCATGATGGCTGGTGCCATCGGCGTCTCCTCGTCGGTTGTACGGCCCCGTGCGGGCGAAGCCTTGAGCGGTCCGGGCATCGGGTCCGGGCAGTGTCCGGGCCATGAGAGGTGGGCCGGTTATGCGCCATGAGATTGGCGCAGCGCGGTTTCAGTGGAAGCCCCTCGTTGTTTCGCCGGGGTGACGAAGGCGCCGTGCGTGTTACGCGTGGATGAACTACGCGCGGGCACGAGTCCGGCCGCGGCGGCCTTCCGATGACCTGGCATGGGGGAGCCGAGTCGGGCAGTTCGGGAGGGCCGGCCGCGGCCGGGGTTCAGGGTGTCGTGACGAGGTTCGGGGTCTGACGGGGGCCGGGACGGGGCCAGGGGGCGGTCTCAGACGGCCTCGGCGGTTTCGGGCAGCTCGGCGGCGAGCTGCTCGGTGAGGTCGATGACCTCGCCCAGGTCGCCGTAGTCGCGTACGGCGTTGTCGACGGTCTTGCGGATGCGGGTGTTCACGCGCTCGGAGCGGACCCTCTTGGCCACCTGCATGGCGTGCGCGGCATACCGGGTGCTCTGCTCGGGCTCGCGCTGGAGCAGGTGGACCGTGGCCATGCCGATGAGGTTCAGCGCGTACGACCGCTGGTGCTCATGGTCCTCGGCGAAGAGCCGTACGGCCTTCTCCATCAGGGGCTCGGCCAGCGAGGCGTAGGTGGGGCTGCGGCCGGCGACATAGGCGAGGTCGCGGAAGGAGTGGGAGTTCTCGCCGTACAGCTCGGCCTCGGAGAAGAAGCGGATCCAGTCGGGGTCCGGCTCGTCCCAGTCCTCGGCGTCCGCGAAGGCGTCCTCGGCCATCCGCACCGCGCGCTTGCACTTGCCGGGCTGGCCCATGTTGGCGTAAGCGCGGGCCTCCATCGCATACAGCATGGACTGGGTGCGCGGACTGGCGCAGTCGCGGCTGCCGTACTGGGCGAGATGGATGAGTTCCAGGGCGTCGTCGGGGCGGCCGAGGTGGATCATCTGGCGGCTCATGCTGGACAGGACGTAGGAGCCGAGCGGCTTGTCACCGGCCTCCTTGGCGGCGTGCAGGGCGAGCACGAAGTACTTCTGCGCGGTGGGCTGCAACCCGACGTCGTAGCTCATCCAGCCGGCCAGTTCGGACAGCTCGGCGGCGACCTTGAACAGGCGCCTGGTGGTGGCCTCGGGCTGGGGCTCCTGGAGGAGGTCCGTCACCTCGTGCAGCTGGCCGACGACGGCCTTGCGGCGCAGGCCGCCACCGCACTGGGCGTCCCACTGCCGGAACATCTTGGTGGTGGTCTCCAGCAGCTCCAGCTCGGGGCGGGAGAGGCGGCCGGGGCGGCGGTTCGCGGCGGACGGCTCGGGCTCGCCCAGGGGGGCGGGGGGCGAGGGCACGAGCCAGCGCTGCAGCGGCTCGATGAGGGACGGGCCCGCCGACAGCACCAGCGAGGTCCCGAGGAAGCCGCGCCGCGCCAGCATCAGGTCGCTGCGCGAGAACTCGCTGAGCAGGGCCACCGTCTGCGGGCCCGTCCAGGGCAGGTCCACGCCGGTCGCCGACGGCGACTGGCGGGTGGTGCGCAGCCCCAGGTCCTCCATCGAGACGACGCACCCGAAGCGCTCGGAGAACAGCTCCGAGAGGATCCTGGGGATCGGTTCGCGCGGGTTCTCCCCGTCCAGCCAGCGTCGTACGCGCGAGGTGTCGGTGGAGATGTGGTTGGCACCCAGCTGGCGGGCCCGTCGGTTGACCTGACGGGCGAGCTCGCCCTTGGACCAGCCGCTGCGCACGAACCACGAGGCGAGCAGCTCGTTCGGGCGCTTGTCGCTCGCAGCGTTCGTCCCGCTACCGCCTTTGCCGCTCACTGGGTCGCCCCCATTCCTGAGACCACTTGTCGCCGAGTGCGCCAAGCCCTATCAGAATGCCGGTGACCGCCGCCGCCCGTCCGCCGGTTCTCACCCGTCGAACGGAGGGCCGACTTGCCTCCGGCATACCCACGAGTGCATGTGCCCCCAGGACTCGCACACTCACAGTAATCCTACGATCACCGTTCCAGCCATGGGGATCCCTGAAACGCCACCATTCGCCACCCCTTCGAATGAACTCTCGGTGGCCTTGGCGCGATTCACTTGACATAGGACAACCGCGGGCCGGTGAAGCGGTGCACACCGGGGCGCGCGTTGACGAGCGCACCACCTGAGGCGCTTCCGGACGCCGCCTGGAGCCGGCGCGGCCGGGGAGGGCCGAGAACAGAGAGTCACGATCCGCATCCGAGTCGTAACCATCGAGGCGGCGGACCCGTTGGAGGGGGCATGGGCTTCACGATCGGCGGCATTCGCGAGATCCGCTCCGGCGCGCGACGGCGCGGCCGGTCGTACCGCTCTTCGGAGTGCACGGCGGTGGCCGAGTACACGGGACTGTGGGGCTGGGACGTGGTGCGGGGCGCGCGGGCCGTCGGCGGTGCCTGCTCCTGTGGCCGCGCCGACTGCCCGGCACCGGGGGCCCACCGGCTGGACTTCGCCCCCGAGATCCCGGCAGGCGCCACGCTCGACGAGGTGACCCGGGCGTGGGCCGAGCTGCCGGGCGCCGCGGTGATGCTGGTGGTCGGGCGGGCGTTCGACGCGATCGAGGTCGCCGAGCCCACCGCGCGGCGCGCCCTGGCCCGCATGGAGCGCATGGGCCTCCCCCTCGGCCCGGTGACGGCGACCCCGGACGGCCGCGCCCACTTCTTCGTCGCCCCGGGGACGGCGCCCCAGCTGCCCCGTCTGCTCTACCGCATGGGCTGGGACGACCCGGCCTCCCTCGACCTGCGCGGCCTGGGCCCGGGTACGTACCTCACGGCCCCGCCCTCCGATCTCGGCGGCCGGGGCCCGGTCCGCTGGCTGCGCCCGCCCGCCCTGGACACCGCGGGCCCCCCGGAGGCGCGCCTGCTGCTGGGCACCCTGGCGTACGTGGCCCATCGCTCGAGGACGCGGGAGAACTGAACCGGGGCCCGTCGTCCGCATCGGCACCGCGTCCCGTACGACGGCAGCGCCCGTCCCCCACTGGACCAGGGGGCGGGCGCTGCCGTACGGAGGAGGGCGGTCAGTCGCCGATGAGGGCGTCGACGAACGCCTCCGGCTCGAACGGGGCCAGGTCGTCCGCGCCCTCGCCGAGCCCGACCAGCTTGACCGGGACGCCCAGCTCGCGCTGGACCGCGACCACGATGCCGCCCTTGGCGGTGCCGTCGAGCTTGGTGAGCACGATGCCGGTGATGTCGACGACCTCGGCGAAGACCCGGGCCTGCACCAGGCCGTTCTGTCCCGTGGTGGCGTCGAGCACGAGCAGCACCTCGTCCAGCGGGGCGTGCTTCTCGACGACGCGCTTGACCTTGCCGAGCTCGTCCATGAGGCCGGTCTTGGTGTGCAGGCGGCCGGCGGTGTCGATGAGCACCACGTCGGAGCCCATCTCCTTGCCCTCCTTCACCGCGTCGAAGGCGACGGAGGCGGGGTCGCCGCCCTCCGGGCCGCGCACGGTGTAGGCGCCGACCCGCTCGCCCCAGGTCTGCAGCTGGTCGGCGGCGGCGGCGCGGAAGGTGTCGGCGGCGCCGAGCACGACGCTGCGGCCGTCGGCGACCAGGACCCGGGCGAGCTTGCCCGTGGTGGTGGTCTTGCCGGTGCCGTTGACGCCGACGACCATCACGATGCCCGGCTTGCTGGTGGCGGGCTCCGTCTTCACGACGCGGTCCATGTCGGTGCCGACCAGGGTGAGCAGCTCCTCACGCAGCAGCCCGCGCAGCTCCTCGGGAGTGCGGGTGCCGAGCACCCGGACCCGCTCGCGCAGCCGCTCGACCAGCTCCTGGGTGGGCTGCACGCCGACGTCGGCGGTCAGCAGGGTGTCCTCGATCTCCTCCCAGGTGTCCTCGTCGAGGTGCTCACGGGACAGCAGGGTGAGCAGGCCCTTGCCCAGGGCGTTCTGGGACCGGGAGAGACGGGCGCGCAGCCGGATCAGACGGCCGGCGGCGGGCTCCGGGACCTCGATCTCGGGTACCGGGAGCTCTTCGACGACAGGAGGCTCCTCCACGGCGACGGGAGGTGCGCCGTCCGGAAGATCCACCTCCTCGATCGTCCGCCGCGGCTCCTCGCGCGGCGTCTCGGCCTCCTCGCCGACATGCGGCTCGGCCGGAGGGGCGGTGATGTCGGGCGGACTGGGCGGTGGCGGCGGCAGCGGCTTCCTCCGCCGGCTGCCGACGACGAGCCCGCCGAGCGCGCCGAGCACCACCACGGCGATGACTACAGCAAGGATGATGGTTTCCATAACGGGTCCAGTATCGGCCATGGGCCCCGGCGGAAACCGGTTTGTGTGTTCCGCCGAGAGACAAACGCCACTTAAAGCCATGAGTCGGATCAAAGTACGATGGTCCCGGTCGCGTCCGTACGCGTAGAGTCCCGACGTCACCGTCCCCCCGCGAGGCCCGCTCGACTCCCCCACGACGGCATCTCGCGCCCCCCACGAACGAGGCACGGACCACTTCTTCATGAGCAAGACCGCCGAGACCGAAGGCGCACTGGAAACCCGTGGCATCGAACAGGTGCCCGACCATGAACGCACCGCACGGACCCGCGAGCTGTTTCCCACGTGGGTCGGCGCCAACATCAGCGTGCTGCTGCTCACGATGGGCGCGAGCCTCGTCGTGGCGTACCACCTCGATCTCTGGCAGGCGCTCGTCGTCGCCGTGGCCGCGCCCGTCGTGTCGTACGGCCTGGTCGGGCTGATCGGCATCGCGGGCAAGCGCGGCGGGGCGCCCGGCATGGCGCTGTCCCGCGCGGTCTTCGGACAGCGCGGCAACCTGCTGCCCGGTTCGCTGATCTGGGTCGCCCGCTGGGGCTGGGAGACGATCAACGCGGTGACCGGCGCCTACGCCATGCTCACCATCCTGGACATCGTGTTCGGCCTGAAGGCGAACAGCGTGCTGGACATGGTGATGCTGCTGGCGTTCGTGGTCGCGACCTTCGCGATCTCCGGGCTCGGCATCAACGCCGTGCAGAAGTGCAACAAGTACGCGACGTACCTCTTCGGTCTCTTCTCGGTGCTGGTCCTGGGCTATCTGGTCGTGGACACCGACTGGTCGAAGGTGTTCGCCCACTCCGCCGGTTCGACGGCCGCGGTGATCACCGGTATCGGCATGATCGCGGCGGGTGGCGTCAGCTGGATCCCGAGCGCTCCGGACTTCACCCGCTACCTGCCGCGCACGGCCTCGTCCAAGGCGATCGTGGGCACGTCCGTCGGCGGCGCCGGCATCGTCGTCCTGCCCATGGTGCTCATGGGCGCGGTGATGGCGGTCGCCACGCCGGACCTGGCCTCGGCCTCCGACCCGGTCTCCTTCCTGGGCGAGATCCTGCCGACCTGGATCGCGGTGCCGTACCTGCTGATCGCGCTGATCGGCACGCTGCTGATCAACTCCATGTCCATGTACTCGGCCGGCTTCACCGCGCAGACCCTCGGCTTCAAGGTGCCGCGCCACTGGGCGGTCTCGGTCAACGCCGTGATCTCGCTGGCCTTCGGCGGGGTGCTGATGCTGGTGGCGACCAGCTTCATGGGCTCCTTCATCGCCTTCCTGTCGCTGCTCGCGGTCGCCTTCTCCGCCTGGGTCGGCGTCTTCGGCGCGGACATGCTGCGGCGTACGGAGTACGACGGCGCGGCCATGGCCGACACCACCCGCACCAGCGCCTACTGGTACCGCGGCGGCTTCTCCCCGGCCGCCGTGGCCGCCTGGGCCATCGGCCTCGGCGCGGGCCTGCTCTTCACCACGTCCGACTGGTTCACCGGCCCCCTCGCCCACAACAACGTCATCGGCGAGTACGGCCTCGGCTGGGTCGCCACCATCGTGATCTCCGGCGCGCTGTACCTGCTGCTGCCGAAGCCGACGGCGCCGACGCCGCCCACGGCGGCCACCGCGACCCCCGTCGAGCAGCCGGAGACCGTCACCGTCTGACACTCGGGCCACGGTCCCCCTCCACCGCATCGAGGTCGAGGGGGACTTTCGGGTGCACGGGGGCCGTACGCGTGGCACCCGGCGCCCCCGCAAGAGGCGCACCCCGGCCGGCCGCCCACCGGACGGCGCAGCACCCCGACGACGGAAAAGCCGTGAGCCGACGGAAGCGGGCCGTGGGGGTGCGTCCACAAGCCCGCCGCGTACTGCGGTCCCTCCTCCCATCAGCCCGACTCCTGCGGGTCGTATGTCCGTGTGCGGCGGGCTGGACGCACCACCACGGCCCGCGACCCGACAACGCACCGCACGCGAACCGAACGCACGATGCGCAACGCGCCGTGGGAGAGCCACCCCGACCCAAGAGGCGCCGGCACGGCACGCACGCAAAAGCCGCCGCCCCCCGGTCCGGGCAGTGGCCGGACCGGGGGGCGGCGGACGGTGCGAGGAGAGGGGCAGCGGGGACTTGGCCCGTCTCCTCGGGACTGTGGGGGCTGCCCGCGCGGGGGTTAC